>NZ_JBHXTG010000057.1:40186-62802 GCF_042677465.1 Kitasatospora sp. NPDC127111 | reverse complement strand
TTGTTAAAACCCCCCCCCCCCCCCCCGTGGTCCCCCCCCCCCGGGCCCCCCCCCCAACCCCCCCCCCCCGCCTACACCACCCGGGGGGCGGGGCCCGCGCCCCGGGCCCGCGACCAGCGGTTGATCAGGCGGCTCCTAGCAGGGGCTGAGCCACCAGACCCAGCCCCAGGGGGCGGCGGGGTCCGAGCTGTAGCCGCCGGGCGACGTCCAGCCGAGGTTGCGGTTCGAGTCGTAGAACTTGGCGTGCAGGGCGGCCCGTTGGTTGTTGATCCACGAGCCGGTCCCGGACCAGGGAATGGACACCAGGTAGTTGCACGTGAAGAGCGTCAGGACGTCACCGGTGTAGTTGGGGCCGCTGTAGGCGCACACGTACGTGTACGGGCAGGAGGCGGCCAGGTTCGTCGCGTCACCCGCCGCTGTGACGCTGCGAGCCTTCTGCTCCCCGGGGAGGGCGAGCAGCAGTTCCCCGCTGTTCAGGGCGATCTTGTTGGCCGAGACCTGGGTGCCGCCGGTGGTGGCCAGGTAGGCGTCGACGCGCTCCTGGAGGCTCTTCGCCTGGGCGTCGGTCAGGCCGAGGCCGTGGGCCTGGGCCGAGAAGTCCGGGGTGGTGGCGGCGCCGGCCGCACTCGCGGTGCCCACCAGTGCGAGGAGGGTCATGACCAGCGCGGCGAGAATCCTCGCGGGCGAGCCGGAGCCGGGGGTTCGGTGCTCTGTCACGGTGTCACCTCTGGGAATCGAAGGATCGTGTCGTGTGCTGGTCACATCGTTGCCGAGCACCGGCGCCCCGGTCTTTGGCGCTGCGTGCGGACTTCCTTGGCACCGGGCGCAGTCGGCGTCCGCCATGGCCGACAACCGCCTGGACGCGGCCGGCTGCGACCCGGATCATCTCTCTGTGTTCACGTCAACTGAAGCAGGGGCGTGCGGGTCGGCACCCGAGGCGCTGGTGTCGGTCTCCACCGACGGGGTGGTTCCACCGGACCGGCTGGAGTGGTGGAGCTGCCTGATGGAGACCGACGTCATGCCCGTGGCGCTCACCAGCGACCACGAGGGCGGCTTCCGCGGGAGTGCGAGAGCGGTCGACCTACCCGGGGCCCGGGTGGCGGAGTTCGCGTTCTCCCCGATGTCGGCCCGTCGCGGACCGGCCCAGATCCGGCGTTTCGACCCAGAGCAGTACCACCTGTTCCTGGTGCAGGGCAGCCCGATCCAGCTGGAGCAGTCCCGCAACGTCGCCAACCTCACGACCGGCAGCCTGGCCGTGTTCGACACCTCCCGCCCACTGGCGGCCGACTTCTTCACCCGGGACGACCGCGGGCACCGGGTCACACTGATGCAACTGCCCCGGACCGCCGTGCCGCTGAAGGCCGACCGGATGGAGCGTCTGCTGGGCCGTTCCCTCACCGTCCGATCGCCCGCCGGGGTGCTGCTCGGGCACTTCCTGTCCGGCTTCCTGGAGAGTGCCGGCCACAGCGGCCCGGCAGAGCTCCGCCGGACGGGCGCCATCGGTGTCGATCTGGCCGCCGCCTACTTCGCGGGCCTGCTCGACGCGCGCGACGCACTGCCCGTGGAGACCCGGGAGCAGGTGCTGCTCGCGCGCGTCGACACCTTCATCGAGCACAACCTGGGAGACCCGGAGCTGTGCCCGGCCGTCATCGCCGCGCACCACCACATCTCGCTGCGCACCCTGCACCAGCTGTTCCGGACGCGGCCCGGGACGGTCGCCGCCACGATCCGCCGTCGCCGTCTTGAGCGCTCCCGTGCCGACCTTGTCGACCCGAGGCTGCGCCACCGCACGATCGGGGACGTCGCCGCCCGCTGGGGATTCCGCGCGCACGCGGACTTCAGCCGTGCCTTCCGCGCCGCGTACGGCGTGGCACCCAGCGATGTCCGAGCGCCCGATCCCAGGGACGGGGCGTCGAGGACGTCAGTCGCCGCAGAGGCGGATGACGGTGGCGGTGGGTGGCCGGCCGGTGAGGGTGAGTTCGACGTGCACGGAGGGTAGTGAGAGGGGTGGACGGGGCCGCGGCCGGGGGAGCCGAGGAACGGGCGGACGGCCTCGGCGATCTCGCGGGCCTGACGGGGACGAGCCGGGGGGAGGTGAGGAGGATCCGGCCGTCGTCGAGTTCGAGGACGAGCGCGCGCGGCCGGGACGCCGGTCGCAACTTCGGCCCGCATGGGGCCGCCCGACGCCCGCCCTCCGTTCGCGCACTGGAAAGCACTATTCGACGTCGATCCGGACCTCGTGCCGAGGATCCTGCCGGCACACGAACACGAGGAGCTCGTCGCGGGCGGCGGTGAAACCCGTCGGATCATGGAACTCGGCGTTGCAGCCGGGCCTCGTGGCGCGGAGCTGGTCCTCAACGGGAGTCCAGCTCCGTGCCCCGCGCTCCCCGTGGGGCACGGTCAGGAGAAGGCCCGTCTCCGAGCCGCAGTCACATGCGATGGGGCGGGGGCAGTGCGGCCAGTACGGCCAGCCGCCGGTCTTGAGGCCGGGTGCCACCGAGAGGTCATTGCGGTAGTCGTAGGGCGGTTCCACGCCGAGCGTGGCCTGCCGGGCGTGGATCCGGTCCTGCAGAGACTCAGGAAGGTCCTCGGTGGCGGGGTACTCGGTGATCGGCTCGGGGTGGACGACGCACTGCCGCTGGAGGTAGCCGGCGCGCCCGGAGGCATCGGCCGTTGGCGTGACGGTGTCCGTGAGCGTCTCTGCGGCTCGCCGGATGACCTTCGGAGCCGGTCCGGAGCAGTGCTCCGACTGCCCGGGGAGGTCCGGGTGGTTGAACGGGCACCACAGGATCTGGAGCAGGTCCGTTCCGTCCGGGAAGTGGATCTGGGTATGTCGGCGGCGCGCAGTTGGGCGACCGGGACCATCCGGATCGGCTCGGCGGGAGTGGTTGCCTGCCAGGTCGAGACCGTGGTCCCCATCCGGGGCCCGTGCTCGGCGCCTCCGAGGAATTCCTCCCGCATCGCCAGCATCCTGCCGAGTGGGGAGTCCGGACCGGCGGTGAGATCGGGGAACTGCTCGGCCAACTGGACCAAGCGCTCCGTCTGAGCCTGGTTGGACTGCCGGAACCTGTCCAGCTCCGGCCCGCAGTTCGCGGACCGGGCGGGCGATCAGCTTGCGGATCGAACCACGCTTGAAGTCCGAGGCACACCAGCGGTTGTCCGCCGAGGGCCATATGCCGCGTCCTCGACGTGTTTCACCAGGTTGGAGCGGTCGTGCTGCACCACCTCGAACTGCGGGCCGTAGTGCGCGGCGTGCTCGGCGGCGAGCTCCCGCACCCCGGGCTCCACCATGCCGAGGTCGGCGTGGACCACCACGATCTGGTCCATGACTCCGGCGGCGATGGCGTGCAGTTCGAGTTCGGCGAGCCGCGCCTGCGAGTCCTCCCCCCGCTGACGTTCATCAGGATGACGTCGTACGACGCCAGGTCCGGCACCTCGGGCCGCAGCTCGACCAGGTCGAAGGCGGTCTGCCCGGGAATGGCTCGGCGTGCCATGCTCACCCCTCCTTCATGGGGAGAGCCGGGGCCATGAGGCCCCGGCCCGGATCGAGGGGTCGGCTCGCGCCGCCCGGTCCATCCCCCGGACGGCGCGGCCGGAGGTGACGCCCCTGGGCTGGGGCGTTCAAACTCCGTTGCGGGCGGGGTCGGCGGTCCACTTCCCGCCTACCGCCAGCCATGGACGGGGGGTGCCCGTTCGCGCCCGAACGGCGTAGGGTGAGATGCAGTGAACGTCCGTCCGAAGCGTCGCCCGTCAGTGCCCTCCGGACGAGACAACGGCGGTACAGCGCGCGCCGGTGACCCGACGAACCCGACAGCTTCCGGAGCGTCCCTGAACTGCCCTCCCCTCGCGGGAAACCACGCGGCTGTGCGCAGGAAACATGATGGAACGTTTCACCGACCGGCTGATGATCCGGTACCTCGATCCGGAGCGCGTCAGACATCTGGTGGACCCGCCGGACGACCCGGGCCACCACCGGGTGCAGTCCTTACTGAAGGCCGTCTACGAGCAGAGCCACCTCGAAGTCCGGCTCGTGGACCAGGTCAAAGTCACCTCCACCGGCTTCCAGGTTCCGGTGCGCGCACCGGTGACGGTCCGTGGGAACTGGGAGAAGCTGCTGCCGGAGGTCGCCCAGGCGCGTGCCGTCCTGGAGTTCCCGTCGGTGTCGCCGCCGCTCTGGATCGACCTCGCGCTCGACACCGTGGTCACCACGCGGATCGCACTGACCGACGGCGCCCTCGACGCCCTCACCTCCGAGGACCTCACCGGCCTCTCCGAGATGGAGTTCGCCGCCCGGTTCTCCTTCCTCGACCTCGCGGAGCTGATGCGCCGCGCCAAGGTCGCCGACTACCGGGAACTCCAGGCGGAATTTCCCCGGCTCTACCGGCTGCACTACGCGCCGACACCGGCCTTCGACCCGAACGCGCCGCCCCACGACTTCCGGCTGCGCGTCTCGGTGCTGTTCTTCCCCGACCTGGACCTCGGCGCCGCACTGCGCCGCCTGGCCCGGAGCCGGCAGGCGCTGGACGACTCCCGTCCACGCCTCGACGAGTACGACGGCGGGGCCCTGCTCGCCGCCGGCGCCTGGCTGGCGGTGTTCCCCACGTCCGCGCTCGACGTCCCCGACGCCCCCGGGACAGCGGAGCAGGTGTCCGACTTGCTCGCCGCCGAGGGCTACGTGACCGCGTTCGAATCCATGGCGTGACCTGGCGTCATGCCTCAGGAAAGGAGCGATCGATGCCGGTCAAGTACATCGATGTGCAACCGATCAGCGAGCTGTTCGCCCCCGCGGTCAGGGCGTACGGCGACATCGCCATCGTCGGCAAAGGGCCCTTCGGCGCCCCGGCCGCGGATCCCCAAGCGTTCACCTCGCCGGGCGCGGCCGCGCAGGCGCTCCAGGACGCCGGCGGGACCACGCTGACCGTCGACGCGGCGAAGGACGCGAGCAAGGTCACCGTGAAGGGAAGCGTCTCAGCCCCCATCTCGGTGCGGATCGACACCGGTGCCGCCTCGGAGGTGCGCAAGGTGACCAGGGTCGATCCGACACCGGCACCCGAGGGCGGTACCGCGCCGGGCACGTTCGACCTCGCTCTGGACACCCCTCTCGAACGCGCCCACGTGAGCAACACCGCCGTGGCCCAGGCGGGCGACAGCGACCTGCTGCGCGCGATCCGGACCGCGTTCCGCCAGTCGCCACCGCCGGTGAAGGTCTGGGGCGTCCTGGTGGATCAGGACGATCCGCAGTGGGACACGGCACTGACGAAGGTCGACGCGCTCAATGTCCAGATCGTGCTGCTCGCCAACACGCCGCTCAAAGCGGGGAACACCACCGCGCTCGACAAACTCGCCAACCATGTCAGCGCCGACCTCGGCGACGGCAAGGAGCGGATCGGCGTGGCCATGCTCGACAAGGGCCCGCAGTCGGCGGCCACCCTCAACACGCTGATCGTCCCGCCGGTGAAGCACGAACGGATGGTGCTGATCGCCCACACCTCGGACGACGACGTGGCCGCGGCCACGGCCGGCGTCATCGCGGGCTACCAGCCGCACATCTCGCTGCTGCTCAAACCGATCAACATCGCCATGACCCGGCTGTTCACCGACACCGAGATCGAGGACTTCGACGGCCACCAGGTCAACTGGGTGACCAGCCCGGCACTGCTCCCCGGCCAGTCCCTCTACCTCGGCGAGGGCTACACCGCGGACAGCAGCCACGGCAAGAAGTACGTCGACGTCGTCCGCGCCCTCGACGACATCAACTTCCGGATCAAGGCGGCGCTGATCGAGGCGATCGGCACCGTTCGGATCTCCCGGGTCGGGCTGCGCTCGGTCGTCACGATCGTGCAGTCGGTGCTCTTCCCCCTCGTGTCGCAAGAGGTGATCGAGGACTTCAGCGTCGTGATCCCGCTGCTGGCCCTGCTCGACAAGGACCAGCCGGACGAAGCGGAGCAGGCGGTGATCAGCAAGGCCCGCAGCAACCGCGAGGTCGACATGACGGTCCAGGTGACCTACGCCGGCGCGATCCACCGGCTGAAGATCAGCCTCGTCCTCAAGGGCTGAGCCGCACCGCAGGACGGCCAAGAGAAGGAGTGAGACACCATGGCCGACGCCCTGAAATGGGACACCCGGCTGACGGTGATGCTGAACGGCACCCCGGTGACACCGATCGACTCGTTCAATCCGACCTTCAACGTGCCGGTGCAGCCACTGCACTCGCTGGAGGCGGACAACGTCGCGCACATCGTCCAGCCGCAGACCTTCACCTTCACCATGGCGGTCAAGGCGATCGGCGCGGTGGTGGCGACGCTCACCGGGCTGGCGATGTCCAACACCGGCTTCAGCATCGGCGTGCAGCAGGCCAAGGGAAGCGACTGGACCTTCCAGAACATCGCCTTCAACGACTGCTACATCACCTCCATCGCCAGCAGCATCGTGATCGACGGGGTGCCGACCACCACGTTCAACTGCGTCTGCCTGCAGACCGTCCCGACCAAGGCATGAGAGACCGGCGGAGGATCCGATGTCGCACTTGAACACGGGTCCCGGGCCGGACCAGGACGGCGTGCCGGCCGTCGGACCCCAGGCCCTGACCGAGGCGGACGAGGAGGGCCGGGCGGCGGTGGCCGACAGCTCCGGGACCGAGGTGCGCTGGGTCTTCCCGATCCACGTCGTGCTGGCCGGCGACGTCACCCGGGAGGCCCGGGACGACATCGCCGGCACCGTCTGGAACGCCTTGTACCGGGCCCTGAGTTGAGCCGGTCCGGCAGAAGAGCCGGGAAAGGAGAGCCGAGCAGTGCTGCGGATCGTGTGCGAGTTCCCGATCACGGTGTCGGTCGTCGGAACGCCGACCGCCGAGGGGATCGCGGACCTCGGCCGGGAAGTCGAGGAAGCACTCGCGGTGTGCTTCCGGCAGGCCCGGCAACGGCTGGCACGGTCGGCCGTCCTGGACGGCCCCGAGGAACCCGGCGACCCACCGCCGACGCCGGAGCGGGAACCATGACCGGCGGCGGACTCCTGCGGATCCGGCCGTGCCCGCCGGAGTCGGTGACCTTCGACGGCGACCCGAAGCACGCGCCGTCCCAGGAGCTGCAACAACAGCTCGCGGACACCCTGCTGCACGCGGTCGGTCGGGCGCTGGACCGGCTGGACGAGACCGGCCTCCAGGTGATCACTGCCCCGGCGACCTTGGCGACCGAGCCGTTGGAGGCCCGGCCGACGGCCGACGGCGGCCGGGCGCTGTTCGCCTTCGCCCTGTCGGAGGAGCAGGTGACCGCCACGACCGGGCAGACCGCCGGAGCGACCACTGCTGCCCGGCCTGCTGCCCAGCGGACCCGCGGCGTACCACCGGAGAAGCGCCGCCCCGCGCCGGCTCGGACGACGAAAGCGCATCGGGTGACATCGTTCAGAGTGCAGGTCGACCACGCCATGGGCCCGGACGAGCTGTTGCGCACGTTCGTGCGCCAGTACTACCGGACCACGAGCGAGCAGGAGGTCGACCGGCTCCTCCCGCTGTGGCACTGGCAGCGCCCGCCCGGCCGTTCGGTGTCCGTGGAGGAGGCCGACCGGCACTTCATCGACCTGCCGGTCATCGACGTCACGCAGGCCGCGCTGGCCACGCTGTCCGAGACCGAGCAGGAGCGGATCAACGCCGAGGCGGACGCCCGCTTCTGGCAGGAGACCGGCCTGGCCCCGGGCACGAAGCTCGGAACGGGTCCGGAGGACGCGGCCCGACGCGCCCGCTGGCGGGCCGCTCAGGCCGCCGTCACCGCCGAGCACCAGCTGACCCGGGAACTCGACGCCCTGCCCGAGGACGTCCGAGAGATCCTCTTCGCGGGCGACCGGCCGCTGACGGCCCTGGAGGACCTCCGGGCGGCGCTGCGCCTCGGACTCAGGCTCAGCGCCCTGACCCCGGCTCAGCGCGCCGACTACCTGGGCAGGATCAACACGACGGCGAGCTGGGCCGCGCTGGACACGTCGATCGACCGGTTCCTGGCGGGGGAACGCATCCGCGCGATCGAGACAGCCGAGACCGATGCCGCCGCGGCCACGCTCTTCGGCTGCGAGGACCTGTACCGTCTGTGGAAGGCCCGGGACGAGGCAGCGGGGAAGGTGCGACAAGCCGGGCCCTACATCGGCTACTCCCCCGGTCTCCTGGAGGAGTCGGCGCAGGCGCGCACCCGCTTCGAGGCTGCCCTCAAGCAGCACGACTTCGCCGACGAAGCCGCGTTCCTCGCCGCGATCGAGGCCTACCTGCTGCGCTTCCGCGCCGCGGCGGTCACCCTCGCGCTCGACGTCCTCGCGCACTACGAGCACCTGTTTCACGAGGAACGGACCAAGCTGCGGACCCCCGGCTACGTCGAGACGATGGTCACCGACATCGCGAAGACGACCGCACGCGCCGACTTCACGGCGGCAGCCGCGAGCGAGGCCATCGCGACCAACCTCGAAGTCGCCGCCGCAGCCTCGGAGGCGCCCGACTACCCACTGGAAGCGCTCTCCTACCGGGCCGAGGCCAAGGCCCTCCGCGCCTCGGCCGACCAGGCGGTAGTGGCCGCGGCCAAGGGCGACCCGTTCGTCGACCCCGAGCGGCTGGGCCGCGACACCGACCGCGCGAAGCTCGCCGAACTCGACGCGACCACCGCCCGGCAGTACCTGCTCGAGGTCGTCGACGCACGGCAGACCGATACCGCCAGCGTCCGCCAGGAGCTCGTCGCCGACCCCGAGCGCGTCTTCAGCCTGCCGGACCTGGTCGAGGCCACGAAGAAGAGCCAGGGGGCGGGCGCCGGCACGATCTACGGCTGGATCGTCGACGACCACGTCACGGCCCTGGGCGACGCGCACATCCTGTCGGCCGCGGTCCAGACCATCATCGCCCTCGTCCTCGCCGCACTCGTGCCCGTCGGCGGCTGGATCGCCGCGGCCGCGCTGATCGCGAACGCCGGGCTCAGCATCTACCAGGCCTCGGAGGCGATCACGTCGTACCGCCAGGAGGCCGCCGAGTTCCGGCTCGCGTTCAGTACGAACGAGCCCTCGCTGGTCTGGGTCGGGATCGCCGTCGCGGCGGCGGCACTGGACCTGCACACGTCGGCCGCGCAGTTGCTGCGGTCCTCCGCCAAGGGCCTCAGCGCGCTGTCCGGCCCGCTGCACGAGTTCGCCGCCGCCGCGGACGCCGAGAGCGCGGCGGCCCGCTTCCGGACGCTCACCGCGAAGATCGACCGGGTCGAGGGGCTGGAACTCCGGCTCCGGGAGGCCCTCAAGGCCCAGGCGGCCGCCGAGTTGGGGCTCAAACGCGTGGTCGGCGAGTTCGCCGGGCGGCTGCACGGTGGCTTCCTGGTCGACCCGACCGGCCCGCTGAAGGGCATGTATTACGCGATCAAGAAGGGCGTGAACACGATCACCAAGCTGCGGTCCGACGCGAAGATGCTCGCACTCCTCGGCGACGTGACGAAGCTGGCTGGCGCCGAACGCGCGGAGATCACGGCCGCGTTCGAGCAGATGAAGCGGATCGTAAGTCTCAGCGAGCAGCGCGGCATGGACGAGGCCACGGCGATGCGCTTCATCGACCGGCTCGCCGCCGAGCGGTCGGCGGGCGAGGGTGCGTTCAAGAAGCTCGTGGACGACATGGAGGCCTGGCGCCCCCCGGCGGACGAACCGGTCCGCATCACCGCCGCGCACGCCGGCGGCGCCTACGGCGAACACGACCTGCCGTTCGAACTCGGCCGACGCGACATGAACATGCTGGTGAGCTCCTCCGGGCCGGGCGCCCACCAGCTCACCGGGCACGGCGCCGACGCGGTGGCTCTCCACCGCGCGACCGGCGAGATCTGGGTGATCGACAACAAGGCCACCGGCCGGCTGGGGATGCTCGAGGGCAGGAAGGCCACCGCCCTCATCAGGAACCTCCGGCCCACCCTGGAGGAGGTCGTGACCACGGTCCGCGGCATGCCGGAGTTCCCCGCACAGGCCGACGTCGTCCGGCGGCTGGAGGCCGCGCTGGAGGCCGTACGGGCCGGGAAGCCGACCCCCGAGCAGCTCGCGGCCAGGCTGGACGAGCTCGGGGTCAAACTGAAGGTCACCAATGCCGGCGGTTACGGCCACGGCGCGCGGAACCTGCCGCCATACGTGCAGTACGAGGACCTGGTCGGCGACGCGGTCCGGGCGAAGCGGCTGGAGGACGTGCAGAAGGCCGTCGGCAAGGGAACGCCGACCGGACGGCCGCGCAGTCACAAGGCGACCGAGGCGGCGCGCGGGCGGGTCGGCGGCACGCCATCGCGGCAGCCGGTCCCGGGCGGGCAACCGAAGCCCGAGCCGGAGAGGTAGGTCCGCGCCATGCCCGCCGGAGTGAACGTCCCCGTCCTGATCGGCGCGGTGCCACTGTTCACGGTCACCAGCCTGACCGTCAACGAGGGCTACCAGGTGGCCCGGATCGCGGGCAGCCGGCTGGCGCAGCTGGTCTCGCCCACCGCCCGGACCATCACGGTGGAGGCGGTGCTGGTCGGGCAGACCAGGCTGATCGTCAAGAAGGGCCTGGAGGCGATGGCCCTCACCTCGCGCGCCCTGGCCCCCGCCGCCGCGCCGCTGATGAACCTGGCCGGCCTCCCGGTGGTCTGCGGCATGACGATCAGCCTCGACATGCAGATCACCAGCCTGCGCTTCACCCAGTCCAATCAGCGTCGCGACGCGATCGACGCCAGCATCACCCTCGAACAGGTCCCGCGGTCGACGCTCACCGCCGTCCTCGGCGAGGCCCTGGACCTCGCGCTGGCGGTGGGCATCGCCGCCGTGCCGTCGGTCAGCGGGATGGCACCCGTCCAGCGCCAGCTGGGAGGCTCGCTGTGACCACCTCCGCCCTTTCCGCAACGCAGGAGTTCCAGGAGTTCCACCGGCTGCCGGTCGAGCCGGACGAGGGCCTGCCGCAGGCCTTCGGCTGCCTGATCGGGGCCACCGCCTACGACTTCGGGCTGTACGCCTCCCTCGTGCCCCTCGCCACGGACCCGCCGGAGACGCTCTACGACCTCGCCCCGGCCACCCGGATCACCGTGCCAACCGCGCCGCCCGGCTACCTGGTGCTGCGGGTGGTGCGGCACGGGCCGGACGGACCCCGGGTGGTGTTCCTGCGCAAGCTGCCGGCAGAGCCCGGCCTGATCCACCACGCCGGGCCACTGGCGATCCGCCTGCTGGAGGCCCGGGTGGCCCGCGGCAACCTCAACGGACGCGGCCACTACGGCAGCAGCATCGTGATCGGGGTGGCGCAGCGATGGGCGTGATCCTCTGGTACCGGCTGGCGTTCCCGACCCTGGGCCTCACCGTCTCCAACGACGTGTCGGGCGGCCTCGTGCTCAGCGACGCCGAGATCACCGTGACGTACGGGCTCGGGCACGCTGGCGACTTCACCGTCCACCTGGCGTCGCTCCCGGTGGCCGCCCACCGGGCGCTGTCCGACGCGCTCGGCGGCAAGCGCGGCGACCTCGCCGGCGCCGTCCCGGTGGAGATCACGCTCGGCTACCTGGAGTCTCCCGGTTCCCGCAAGCCGGTGCTGAAGGGACGGGTGGACAGCCTGACCGTCTCCCGCCGCTTCCCGCCGCTCGGTGTGCTGCTCACCGGCTACGAGGAGGCCGCGTTCCGGCTGCTCGACACCAAGGAGATCGGTAACCGCGCCAGCCCCACCGGACTGGCCCACCTCGACCTGCCGGACAAGACGCCCGTCGAAACGGCGAAGACCATCGCGGAGGCGGCCAAGGTCACACTGGTCGCCGACGCGCCCGGCCTGCCCGGTGTCGGCGCGCCCGCGGCCGACCACCGCAAGGACGTCAACATGGACGCGGCCAACGCCTTCGCGCTGCTGGAACAGCTGGCCCGCCGGCACCACGCCGAAGTCCTGGTGCAGGACGGCACCGTGTGGTTCGGCCCGGCCGTCACCGCCCCGGCGAGCGGGCCCGGCCCGGCGCTGCCGCCCGATCCGTCCGCGTTGCTCGCCTTCCTCACCCGCGAGGACACCCTGATCGTGCCCGCCCTCCAGGCCACCACGCGGCTGGCGGCGTTCGCCCCGGTGCAGGCCGCCACCGCCGGGAAGCACCGCATCAGTCACGACCTGCCGAAGCAGACCTCGGTCGGCGCGTTCGACTTCACCGTCCTCGGCCTGCCCGCGCTGCGCGCCGGCCAGCTGGTCGCGGCGAGCGTGGACGGCTACCAGAACCCGTTCCGGAACTACCGCATCATCCGGCTCACCCACTCCTTCTCGCCACGCGAGGGCTACGTCTGCACCGGCCGGGCCGCCCTCTTCACGCCGGAGGGCGACAACCGGAAGAACACCGAGGCGGCCCGCGAGGGCAGCCCCGTCACGGTCGCCGACGCGATCACCGGACGGATCCAGGACTCCCGCACGACCTCCCCCTCGGTCGACGTCGGGCGGGTCGGCGCCGCCGAGCCCGCGCGGCGGACCGTCGACCTGTCCTACGGGCAGGCCGAGGCCCCGGACCTGGCCTCGCCGAGCGTCGGGCTGACGGTGGGCGAGGACGGCCCGAAGCTGCGCGCCAAGCCGCTGGCCGCGCCGTTCGCCTGGCACAAGGTCGGCCTCTGCGTCCCGGTCTACCCGGGCATGCGGGCGCTGCTGAACGAGGTCCGCACCTCCCGGGAGGACACCGTGGTCGCCGGTTTCCTCTGGGCCGACGAGCCGGACACGGAGCGCCCCGACGCGCGCGCCGGGGACTGGTGGCTCTGCCTGCCGACCCGGCTGACGCCCGGCCCCGACCCGCGCCCGGACGGCCCGGGCGTCAACGACCTCACCACGGCGGACGGCCGACGGGTGATCGAGGCGGTCGGGCTCAAGATGACCGTCGGCCTGGCCGCCTGCTCCCCCGTCGGCACGCGGCCCCCGGCCGAGGGCGGCGCCGACGAGTTCCTGCTCCGCCACGCCTCGGGCACCGAGGTGCGGATCGACCCGACCGGCAACGTCACGGTCGGCACGAGCAGCGGCACCGTCACCGTGACGGCCGGCCAGGCATCCCTGAAGCTCGCGGGCGCGACGGCGACCCTCAGCGCGGGCGGGGTCACGGTGACCCTCGACAAGGGGAAGGTGGCGATCAGCTGATGCCTCCGGTCCTCGTCGCGGGCGCGGTCATCGAGTGCGTGCACGGCGGACGGTACCGGCTTCCCGGCCCGGGCGCGCCCGCGCTCACCGTCAGCGGGCACGGTGCACTAGTCATGGGCGCGGAGGCGGGCCGCTCGTTCGCCCCCGGCTCCCCCGGTCTGCTCACCCCTTGTTCGTTCTCCACCGCCGCCGGGCCGCAGCCCTGCGTCACCGCGCCCGCCCTCCCGGCAGGCCTCAGCAGGAAACTCACGGTCGGCGGCCGGCCCGTGCTGCTCGCCACCGCCAACGGCACCAGCACCAGCAACCCGGGCACCTGGCTGGTCGGCGACCCCGGTCAACAGCTCCTGGAGGCGATCTGAATGACCGACCTCGGCCTCGCCGCCCTCACCGAGCCCGGCTTCCCGCTCGGCACCCTCCCCGGACTGACCCCGGTCGGCCCGGACGGTCCGAGCGGCGCGCCCAGCCTCGGCCGCGGCCTCGTCCTCGACGACGGCGACCTGGTCACCGACCCGCACACCGGCGGCCCGGCGCAGAACGAGGGGCGGGACACCCTGGTCCAGGCCCTGGTCCTGGCCGTCCGCACCCAGCTCGGCTCCGACCCGCTGAACACCGCGTTCGGCTTCGACCGCCTCTCCGTCGGCCGCTACGCGCTCGGCCTCCAGGCCCGCAAGGAGTACATCCGGATGGAGCTGGTCCGCTGCCTACGGGCCGACCCCCGGGTCACTGACGTGCGGGAGGTGTTCTTCCACGACGACCCGCGCTTCGCCGAACTCCAGCCCGGGCCGGACGGCGCCGCCCGGGAACGGATCGTCCGGGCCACCCGGGCCTCCCGCGAGTACACCGTCCACGTGATCATCGAGACCATCGCCGGCTCCACGCTGACCCTCACCCCGGGGGGACGCCTTGACTGACCTCACCCCGCTCACCGGCCCCACCAGTCCCGGCGGCCCGCCGCCCCCCGACCGGTACGGCGTCACGCCGGGCGGCTTCGTCCTCAAGGGCATCGACCGGATCGTCGCCGATCAGCAGGCCCGCGCCCGCGCCATGTTCGGCAGCGACGTCGACCTCGGCTCCGGCTCCGCGCTTCGCAAGATCCTCGACGCGGCCGCCGTCCAGGTCCACGAACTCTGGCGCGCCTTGGAGGACCAGTACTACGCCGGCTTCGTCACCACCGCCCAGGGCGACGCCCTCGACCTGCTCGGCCACGACCTCGGCCAGGAACGCCGGCAGCTGCACGCCACCGGCACGGTCGCGCTCACCCTGACCGACGCCGACCCCGGGCGCGTCGTCGTGCTGCCGCAGGGCGCCGTACTGCGGACCGCCGACCCCCCGACCGCCGCCGCCCCGGCCGTCGCGCTGCGCACCACCGCGCCCGCCACCCTCACCGCCGGCGCGCCCGCCCTCGTCGCGCGCGTCCAGGCCGTCCCACGCGGCCCGGACGGCGACGTGACCGCCAACCGGCCGCTGGAACTCGACCCGGCCTGGGCCCGGTTCCACCTCAACCTCGGGCCGGCCACCGTCAAGGTCGCCACCCCGACCGCGATCGACGGCGGTGAGCTGGTCGAACCCGACGACACCTACCGGGCCCGGCTGCGCGGCGTCCCCCGCACGCTGTGGACCCAGGACGCCGTCCTCGCCCGCATCCTCGACGTCCCCGGCGTGCGCGACGCGGCCGTCTTCGACCCACTCGGCGGCGTCGACTCCTCGCACGCCCTCTTCAACACCTACCTCTTCGGCCAGCACGACCTCACCGCCGGCCGCCGCACCGGCTCCCCGTACTTCTTCGACATCGTCGTCGCCGTCGAACCCGGCTGGCCATGGCGGGTGGACGAGGGCGGCATCCCGGCGGTGTACGACGGCGTGGTGGAGGAGGTCCGGCAGTGGCGTCCGGTCTCCGTCTTCCCCGTGGTCCGGCCGGCCGACCAGGTCGACGTCGGCATCCGGGCCACCCTGGTGGTCCGGCCCGGCCACGACCCGGACGTCATCCGCGGACAGATCCTCGACGCCGTCCACACCGGGATCGACGGGCTGCGCCTGGGCCGCGCCGTCCTGCACTCCGACCTGGTGCTGACCGCCCGCTCGGTCGCCGGGGTGGCCGACGTCCGCAATCTGCGGCTGCGCCGCGGCGCCCCCGTGTTCGGCGAGGTCGGCCTCGGCAGCGCCGTCTTCGGCAGCGCCGCCGAACTGTCGGCGGGCGAGAACCTCACCCTCGCACCCGACGAGATCGCCCGCTTCGACCTCGCCGGCCCGCTCACCGACCTCCAGGTGGCAAGCCCATGACCAGCGACTTCCTGTTCTTGGACGTGATGCGCACCGGCCTGACCGCCGTCTACGACCGGGGCATGGAACGGCTCGCCGTCCCACTGACCGCCGACGGCGACGGGACGCTCCGGCCCCGGTACGGCCTCGCCGCCTACCGCGCCCGCTACGGACGCGACCCCGAGGCACCGCGGTTCCTGCTCGCACCGCGGCGGGACACCATCGAACCGCTCACCGTCGAGGTGTCCTTCACCCGCTCACCGGGCGGGCCCGAGCAGACCGCCGAACTCCGCTTCCCGGCCGGCTGGCCCGGCGGCGCCCCGGCAGCAATCGAACTTCCCGGCACCGCCGCCGAGTTCACCGCAGGCCTGCGGATCACCCGCCTCCGGCCACAGCCTCCGGCGCCCGCCGCTCCCGAGGACTGGCAACTGAGCGCGCTGCTCGGCACCCTCGCCCGACTGCTGTGGACCATCGGCCAGGACCACCAGGACCTGGCCCACCGGTTCACCGACGTCGCCCGCCAGCGCAGCGCCGAGTCCGCGAGCGGCGCCGGCCTCGACCTGCTGGGCCAGGACCTCGGCGCCCCGCGCTTCCCGCCCCGCCGGCACGGTGCGGACGAGGCCACCTTCGTCCTCCACCACCTCGACGACCAGCCGCCCGCCGACCACAGCCCGCTCACCAAGGTCGCCGACGCGGGCGACCGGCAGCTTCCGAGCGAGGTCACCGGCGCCGCCCGGGGCGGCCAGGCCGGCCGGTTCGGCCGGGCCTTCGGATTCCCCGCCGAGGGCGGCGCCGTCACCGTCGCCGACAGCGCGGACTTCGGCGGCACCGGGGACTTCACCGTCGAGGCCGTCGTGCGGCCCGACCCCGCCGCCACCGACCCGGGCGCCGTCCTCGCCAAGCGCTCCTCGCCCGGCGGCACCGCCGCCCCCGGCTGGGCCCTCACGCTCGGCTCCCACCGCGGCATCGACCACAATCCGCGTTTCACCCTCACCGACGGCACCACCACCGTCGACCTGTTCGCCGACCGCGACCTCGCCGACGGCCGCTTCCACCACCTCGCCGTCACCCTGCGGCGCACACCCGCCGGGGCGCTGGCCCGGCTCCACCTGGACGGCGCGGAGGCCGACCGCCGGCTCGCGCCACTCGGCGCGCTCGACAACTCCGCCGCCGTGGTGATCGGCCAGGAGACCGCCCCCGACGGCACCCAGTACGTCGGCCTGATCGAGGAGGTCCGGCTCTCCACCACCGCCCGCACCTCCTTCGCGCCCGTCACCGGCGAGAGCGACGAGCAGTACCGGCGCCGGCTCCGGGTCTTCCAGCGCTGGCTGGTCCCCACCCCCGACAACCTCACCGCCGTCCTCAACCGGACCGCCGGACCGGTCCGGGACCACGCCGGCGGCACCCCCCGGGACGTCCCCGACGCCTTCGTGCTCGACGAGACCACCGCCCGGATCACCACCGGCTCCACCCTGCTGCGCGTCCTGCCGCCCCCGCTCACCGCCGGCCAGAGCATCACCGCCGTCGGCGACCGGCTGCGCACCGAGGCGCAGACCGTCGGCACCGCCGAGGACGAACCCGACTTCGACCCGGCCTGGCTCTGCCGCCACGAGGACCGGGCCGACCGCCTCGGCTTCGACGGCGATGACGGCGCCCGGCTGATGCAGTTGCCCGTCCGGCGCGCCCTCGACGCCCTGCTCGACCGCCTCACCGGACAGCCCGGCACCCTGGTCGTGCGGCGCGCGTACGATCCCGCCGCCCCGGCCACCGACGGTCCGTTCGCCGTCGGCCGGGCGCTGAGCCTGCACCACACCGTCCTCGACAGCGGCCGGCTCGGCGTCCACGCCCACGCCGCCGGCTTCGCCTGGGTGGGCCGCACCGCCGACGACCTGGTCCACGCCGCCCAGCCGCCCGGCGAGGTCTTCGCCATCACCCTGGTCGGCGGCGACGACCAGGACCTCACCGCCCTCCACAGCGTCGAACTCGCCCTCGACCCGCCGGTGACCGCGTTCACCGACGCCGCCGTCCGATGGACCGTCACCGGCACCGGACCGGGCTCCGCCACCGTCGAACCCGGCCCCGCCGGACACGCCGTCCTCCACCTGCTCACCCCCGGTGACGTCACCGTCGGCGTCGAGGTCAGCCGCGCCGGCCACACCCGCGGCGGCCGACGCGCCCTGCGGATCGGCCCGCCGGACGACCAGCTGGCACCCGGCCGGACCATCGGCCGGGACGGCCGGATCGGCGCCACCGAGGCCGCGGCGGCCGGCACCGTCACCGACGACTTCGACCTCGCCCACCTCCAGCTGCGCACCGACGACCTGGCCACACCGCCCGCCCGCGTCAGCTACGGCACCGCGACCAACCACCGCCGGATGCAGCCCGCCGCGAGCGCCGCCCTGGACCGGCTGCTCGCCGGCCTCGGCGGACAACCGGGCACCCTCAGCGTGCTCGACGCGTACACACCGGGCGACCAGGGGCTGGCGGGCCAGGGCCGGGTGCTGCGACTCCGGCACGACACCCGGCCCGGCGGCCCGCCGCCGCTGTCCGGCCTGGCCCTCGCGGCCCGCGCCTTCGCGGCGGGTTTCGACCACATCGAGGTCCAGGCCCCGGCCTCCGCCGACGCGGCAGCCCCCGTCCGGGTCGCGGTCGCCGCCGGGGACCAACTCACCGTCACCATCACCCCGGCGGAGGTGACGGTCGGGCAGAGCGCCACGGCAGCCGTCGAACCGGGTACCGCCCCCGCCGCCGCCTGTTGCCGCCCGGACGGCGGCAGGTTCTACCTCACCGACCGAGGCACCCACCGGACCACCGCCTACGCGCTGGCCGCCGACTCGCCCGACGACCTGCCCACCCTCACTCCCGTCGCCTCGACCGTCACCGCGCCGTTCCCCGTCGCGATGGCCTTCGTCGGCGGGCGCCTGTTCGTCGCGCACGAGCACGGCCCGGTCCACGTCCTCGACGAGACCGGTCCCGAGACCCTCAACTCGTCACGGTTCACCATCGACGCGCCGACCACCCTGGCCACCGACGGCACCCGGCTCTACGTGGGTCTCGCCGGGAGCCCGTCCGGCGGCTCGGTCCGCGACCACGACCCGCTGACCGGCAACCTCACCTCCCCCGGCGTACTGCTGCCGGGCGTCCCCGGCGCGATCGCCGCACACCCTGCCGGCCCGCTGCTCGCCGTGCTGCTGGACGGCGGCCGCTTCTGCTGGGTCACCCGCCCGGCCGGGCCGGTCGTGGGCGCCGCAGTGACGATCGAGGGAGCGACCCGGGCCACCTGTGCTGCCTTCGACCCGGCCGGCACCCGGCTGTACATCGGCGCGGCCACCGGAGCCGACGGCCCCGGCAGCGGGATCGTCCAGGTCTACAAGACCGGAGACCGCAAGCCGTCCTCCACACTCACCGCCTTCCCGCCCGGGACCGTCCCGGTGGCGATGAGCGCGGCCAACGACCAGAAGCACCTGTACGTGGCCACCTCCGGCAACGGCCCGGTCAGAGGCCGCGTCCACGTCGTCGACCTCACCACCGGCGCGCTGCTGCCGCTGCCGCTGGCCACCGACGGCGACTGCCGCGCCCTGGCCGCCTCGCCGGCCGGCGCCCCGCACCGGCCCTGCCTGTTCGCGGCGCCCGAACACGCCGGCCGGCTGCTGCTCGCCGACCAGGGCCCGCTCGCCGACGACCCGCCGGGACCACCCCGGCTCGTCTCCCGTCACCCGCTCGCCCCGGGCCGCGGCACCACCCTCGCCTGGTCCACCCTCCCGGCCGGCCCCGGCCGTGCCGAGCCGGCCTCCCCCGACGCCCCGGTCACCCCGGTCACCGCCGACGCCGCCGGGCCGGTCCGGCTCCGGGCCGCGTACCTGAAGGGCGGGCCGCCGCTGCCCTACCAGTGCGAAGTGCGGTTGCGCGACGGGCTCGACGGCAGGCCGGAGGAGGTGGTGATCAGCAAGGAGCAGTACGACCTGGTGCTCAACATCCTCAACTGGTTCCACCCGATCGGCGTGGAGTTCCGCACCGACCGGCTCCGGCCGCACGTCCGGGAACTGGCCGGCGCGGTCGGCGACACGGACCTGCTGCCCGACTACACCTTCCCGACCTACCACACGTACGACTTCCCGCTCCCCTTCCTCCTCCGGCCCGGCAAGGAGCAGCCATGAGCATCCCGTTCTACGTCCCCGCGTTCACCCACCAGGACTGGATCGACAACCAGGACCGGGTCCAGGCCGGCGGGGAGAAGGGCCTCAACATCCGCTTCCACAACCTGGAGGCCGAGTTTCGCAGACTGGCCGACTTCCACCTCAACGAGGTGATCCGCACGGTCGCCCCGGCCCAGCGGTGCCTCAGTCTTGCCCCACTGCTGACCTTCAACGGCGGGAATCCGGGGATCGTCGCCTGGGTGATCATCGGAGACCTCGCCCAGAAACCGGTCGCCGACCTTGGGGCGAACGGCATCATGAATGTCACCCTGCCGGACGGCGTCACGATCACGTCGCTGACGGTGACCGGGGAGGCGCCGGACCCGCTGGGGGACGTCAGGCTGTCCCTTGCCCTGCGCAGCAAGGCCGTGGACGAGAGCGGGACCGTGAAGGACATCGCCCAGGCCGTCAAGTTCAACACGGCCTTCCCCGCGCTGGAGACGACGGTCGTCAAGAACACCGATAACAAGTACTTCATCGAGGCGAGTGTGTCCAAGGCGGCGAACGTCCAGGTGAAGATCTTCTGTTTCCAGATCCGCTACCAGTGAACCGCACGTGAGGAGCAGTCCCATGGCCACTCCCAGCCAGCAGGCGCCGGTCGTCGGGCAGGACACACCGAGTGGCTTCGACCCGGCACGCGAACAGCTGAAGTTCGGTGTCTGGGGGGACAGCGGTGACGGCGACGGCGTGATCGGCAGCAGCGGCCGCCCGGGCACGGGCGTGTCGGACGGCGGTGCCGGCGTCCTCGGCGTCAATCCGGAGGCCCAGGGCGTCGGAGTCAAGGGCACTGCCGACGCGGACACCGGCACGGCTGTCCTCGGCACCAGCCTCAACGGCGTAGGTGTCGCCGGCTACGGCGGCGGCCCGCACCCCGGCGTCCAGGGGACGGGCACACTCGGTCCGGGCGTCCTGGGCGCCAGCACCCAGGGCCCCGGGGTGAGCGGCAGCAGCACGCAGGGCGTCGGGGTGAGCGGCAGCAGCGGGCAGGGCACTGGTGTGGCCGGGGCGAGCGTCGGCGGTTCCGGCGTCGCCGGCAGCAGCACCACGGGTGCCGGGATCAGCGGCACCAGTCAGGGCGGCTCCGCCGTGGTCGCCCACAGCCAGACCGGGCCCGGCCTGTCGGCCACCAGTCAGAGTGGGTCGGCCGTCTCGGCCAGCAGCGGCTCCGGTGACGGTGTGTCGGCGGTCAGCGCCGAGGGAGTGGCGGTCGTCGGGCGCAGCGGCCGCTTCCCCTTCTTCCCGTTCCACCCGCCCTTCCCCGAGCCGATCATCTTCTTTCCGCCGCCGCTCCGCCCGCCGCCGCCCGGCGTGCACGGCATCAGCCTCTCCGGCGCGGGTGTCCAGGCCGACGGCGAGGTCGGCGTCCTCGCCTCCGGGCGGCCGGTGGCCGGTTCCTTCACCGGGGACGTCCACATCACCGGGACTCTGACCAAGGGAGGCGGCGGATTCCGGATCGACCACCCGCTCGACCCGGAGAACCGCTACCTCTGCCACTCCTTCGTGGAGTCACCACAGCGCAAGAACGTCTACGACGGCACCGTGACACTGGACGCCGCGGGCCGGGCAGTGGTCGAGCTGCCCGACTGGTTCGACGCGTTGAACACGGACTGCCACTACCAGCTCACCCCGCTCGGCGCCCCGGCGCCCGAACTGCACGTCGCCGAACCGGTGACCGGCAACCGCTTCACCGTCGCGGGCGGCGCCGCCGGCCAGCGGATCTGCTGGCAGGTCACCGGGGTCCGGCAGGACGCCTGGGCCGCGGCGCACCCGGTGGAGACCGAGGAGGAGAAGACCGCCGGTCAACGCGGACTGCTCCTGCACCCCGAGGAGCGCGGCGAGTCGCGGGCCCGGGGCATCGCCGCGTTCGGCTTCCCGGAGCCGAACGGCGGACCCGGGGAGGTGTGAGCGATGTCTGTCGATGTCTGTCGGGGAGTTGCAGGGCATTGCCGACGGATCCGCCCCCCGGCGGCTGATCCCGCCGATCGGGTTCGGCCTCCGGGACGACTCCATCCACCCCACGGCCCACGGCCGCGGGCCGGAGCGCGGGAGCGCCACGCTCCGGCGCCCGGGGCTCGGCTCGCAGGGGCCACAGCACAGGAGGGCTGAGCCATGGCCACCGGCCAGTTCCAGCAGGGGGTCAGCGGGTTCGACCCCGGACAGCAGACTCCACCGATCAAGTTCGGCGTCTGGGGTGACAGCAACATCGGCCCGGGTGTGCTCGGCAGTACCGACAAGCCCGCCACCGGGGATCAGCCCGAAGGGATCACGACGGGCGTCGGAGTGGTCGGCGTCAACACGGCCACCGACGGCGTCGGGGTGCACGGGATCTGCCGCGAGGGCACCGGCGTCCTCGGCAGGGGCGGCGACGGGGCGGGGGTCTCGGGGATGGCGACGTCCGGGCCCGGGGTGGCGGGCAGGAGCGCCCAAGGGCACGGCGTCGAGGGACGGACCGACAGCCCCGACCCCGACCGCTCGGGAGTGTTCGGTCGAGCGACGACGGGCTCAGGTGTGTCGGGCACGAGCAGTACGGGCACCGGCGTCCAAGGGACAGGCGGCCCTGGCCAACCCGGCGTAGAGGGGACCGGGACCAGCGGGCCCGGGGTATGGGGCACGAGCGAGACACACGACGGCGTGGTGGGAAGCAGCACCAGCGGTCCCGGGGTGTCGGGCACGAGCGAGACACACGACGGCGTGGTGGGAAGCAGCAGCACGGCCAGCGGCGTCAAGGGGATCGGCGGCCTCGGCCAACCCGGCGTGGAGGGGATCGGGACCAGCGGGGACGGCGTGACGGGCACGAGCGACACGGGCGCCGGCGTGACCGGGACCGGGAGCAGCGGGCCCGGCGTGGTGGGCACGAGCAGCACGAGCACCGGCGTCAAGGGGACGGGCGGCCCCGGCCAACCCGGCGTCACGGGAACCGGAACCAGCGGACCCGGCGTGACGGGCACAAGCAGCACAGGCACCGGCGTCAAGGGGACGGGCGGCCCCGGCCAACCCGGCGTGACAGGGACCGGAAGCAGCGGACCCGGCATATCAGGCACAAGCAGCACCGGCACCGGCATCCAAGGAACCGG
>NZ_JBHXTG010000057.1:0-40086 GCF_042677465.1 Kitasatospora sp. NPDC127111 | reverse complement strand
GCATATCAGGCACAAGCAGCACCGGCACCGGCGTCAAGGGGACGGGCGGCCCCGGCCAACCCGGCGTCACGGGAACCGGAACCAGCGGACCCGGCATATCAGGCACAAGCAGCACCGGCACCGGCATCCAAGGAACCGGCGGCCCCGGCCAACCCGGCGTGACAGGGACCGGAAGCAGCGGACCCGGCATATCAGGCACAAGCAGCACCGGCACCGGCATCCAAGGAACCGGCGGCCCCGGCCAACCCGGCGTCACGGGAACCGGAACCAGCGGACCCGGCGTGACGGGCACAAGCAACACGTACAGCGGCGTGGCGGGAACCAGCACCAGCGGGCCCGGAGTGGCGGGCACGAGCAACTCGCACACCGGCGTGGCCGGAAGCAGCACCAGCGGGCCCGGAGTGGCGGGCACGAGCAACTCGCACACCGGCGTGGCCGGAAGCAGCACCAGCGGTCCCGGGGTGTCGGGCACGAGCGACACGGGCACCGGCGTCAAGGGGAAGGGCGGCCCCGGCAAGCCCGGCGTGACGGGGATCGGGGGCGGCAGCGGGCCCGGTGTGTCGGGCTGGAGCGACACGGGCACCGGCGTGGCGGGGACCGGGAGCGTGGGCGTCTGGGCCACCGGGCCGACAGGCCTGTACGCGCAGGGGAACCCCTACGCGGCGAGGTTCTTCGGTCCGGTCGACGCCGACAGTCGCATCTTCACACCCGATATCGGCTTCCGGATCGACCATCCACTCGACCCGGCGAACCGCATCCTGACGCACTCCTCGGTGGAGTCCCCGGAGCGGAAGAACGTCTACGACGGCGTGGCCACGCTCGACGCGGACGGCACGGCCACGGTCGAACTACCCGACTGGTTCGACACGTTAAACACCGACCTCCGCTACCAACTGACCGCGATCGGCCAGGCCGCGCCCGGCCTGCACATCAGCCGCAAGCTGTCCGGCAACCGCTTCTCGATCGCCGGCGGAGAGCCCGGCCTGGAGGTCAGCTGGCAGGTCACGGGGGTGCGCCAGGACGCCTGGGCACAGGCGAACGCGGTTGCCTGCGAGGCCGACAAGGCCGCCGAGGAGCGCGGCCGTTTCATCCACCCCGCAGCCCACGGGTACGGGCCGGAGCGCGGGATCGCCGCACTGCGACACCCGGAGCTCGGGCCCCAAGGGGCTGCAAGGACCGTAACGAAGGAGGGCTGAGCCATGGCCAGCGGCCAATTCCAGCAGGGGGTCAGCGGGTTCGACCCCGGACAGCAGACCCCGCCGATCAAGTTCGGCATCTGGGGTGACAGCAACGTCGGTCCGGGCGTGCTCGGCAGCACCGACGATCCCGCCGCCGGGAACCGGGCCGACGGGATCGAGACGGGCGCCGGTGTGGTGGGTGTCAGCACGGTCGCCGGCGGCGTCGGGGTGCACGGGATCTGCCGCGAGGGCACCGGCGTCCTCGGCAAGGGCGGCGACGGTGCGGGCGTGTCGGGCATGGCGACGTCCGGGCCCGGAGTGGCGGGGGCGGCGGCGTCAGGCCCCGGAGTCTCGGGGGTCGCGACGTCCGGGCCCGGGGTGGCCGGCAGGAGCGCCGAGGGGCGTGGGGTGGAGGGGCGGGCCGAAGGCGAGGAGGCCGGCGTCCTCGGCGTCAGTGCCGAGGGGATCGGTGTCGAGGGGCGGTGCAACGGCCCCGACAGCCCGGGAGTTTTCGGTCAGGGGACGACGGGCCCGGGGGTGACCGGCGAGAGCAGGCAGGGCCCGGGCGTCACCGGCGCCGGCGGCCCTGGCCAACCCGGCGTCACGGGACGCGGGAGCACCGGTCCCGGTGTGTCGGGTACGAGCGACACCGGCACCGGCGTGGTGGGGAGGAGCCGGCACGACGCGGGGCTGTTCGGGCAGTGTGAGCAGGGCATCGGCGTCGTCGGGGAGAGCCAGGCGTCGAGCACCGGGGTACTCGGGAGGAGCGCCCAGGGCGTCGGCGTGACAGGGCAGGGCGGCGGCGCCTCCGCCGGGGTGTCCGGCTCGGCGGCGGCGGGGCCGGGGATGGCCGGCCGTAGCGGTCAGGGCCCGGGCGTCACCGGCACCGGCGGCCCAGGCCAACCCGGCGTCACGGGAACCGGGAGCAGCGGACCCGGTGTCTCGGGCACCAGCGACACAGGCACCGGCGTCGTGGGGACGAGTGCCCAGGACGCCGGGGTGCTCGGGGAGAGCGCGCAGGGCGTGGGCGTCATGGGCAGGAGTCGGGCTTCGAGCGCCGGAGTGCTCGGAGAGAGCGCTCAGGGCGTCGGCGTCCAGGGCTCGGGTGACACCGGCGTGAAGGCCATCGGCATGATCACCGGAGGGGGCACGGCGGGCGGCGTCGGTGTCGACGCGGTCGGCGAGACCGGTCTGATCGCACAAGGGAACCCCTTCGCCGGGGTCTTCATCGGCCTGGTCGAGGTCAACGGTCGCATCCTCACGCCCGACATCGGCTTCCGGATCGACCACCCGCTCGACCCGGCGAACCGTTTCCTCGCGCACTCCTCGGTGGAATCCCCGGAGCGTAAGACCGTCCACGACGGGACGGTGACGCTGGACGACCGGGGCGAGGCGAGCGTCGCCCTGCCCGACTGGTTCCCCGCCCTCAACGGACGGCCCTGTTACCAGCTCACGCCCTTGGACGGCCCGGCACCCGACCTGCACGTGGTGCGCCACGACGGCGGTGGCGGCTTCGACATCCGCGGCGGGGCACCGGGGGCGGAGGTCTGCTGGCAGGTCACCGGGGTCCGGCGGGACGCCTGGGCCATGGCCAACCCGCTGGCGGCGGAGGCGGACAAGCCGGCCGAACAGCGCGGCCTCTTCCTGTCGCCCGAAGCTCACGGCGAGCCACCGGAGCGGCGCCTGTCGGCCGCCCTGGGCAGCCGGCTGACGACCATCGCGGCCGGTCTCGGCCCCGCCCGTCCTGCCTCCTGACCACTACGAGGAGAACCACGGCTTCCGCCCCCATCCCCTCCTGCGTCGCCTTGAAGATCTTCTGCCTCGGTCGCCGTACGTTGTTCTCGCAACTCGGCCCAGTCGATGCCGTGCCAGTCGAAGGTCTCGTCCTCCGGTCCGTTCACCGCGGTCGCCGAAGGCTCAGCCAAGACCGTGCCTCCCAATTCACGCCTCCAGTACCTAACTCGTCCTTCGGTTCCGACGTCCTTGCAGTGGTGGCTTCAAAGGCTCACCTGATCCACGAGGGCTCCCTTTCGGGCCGGGCCACCAGGACCCGTATCCGGTGAGTTGTGCGGGAGCGGGTGGAGGTCCCGTTCTCCCGGTTTCCTCTGGCCTTTCGGCCTACCGGCTTTCGCTTCTTGGATCATCCGTCTCCCGCCGGGGAGTTCAGCTCTCCTTGCGGTCGGCCTACCAGGCTCATCGCCTGGACCTCGACGGGGTTCCACGTTCCGCACCAGTAAGACGCGGCTGGGGTGGGCGGGCCCTTTACACCGGGATCAGCGGTGTCCCCCCAGGTCTCAGCTTCCTGAGGGTCGCTTGGCGCCTCTCAGCACCAGGTCCGGTGACCGCCGTTTGCATGCCATCGCGCGGTCCTGAAATCACGGGGCGTCGGCAACGGCTGAAATCGGGCCGGTTCCAGCGGTTCAGTTCTGGGCCAACGTCGTGGTCTCGCTGGATGCTTGTCAGTCGTTGTTGTCGGTGGGGACGCGTCAGAGTTCGCGTCCTCGCATGCGGTAGGACTCGCCCTTGAGGGAGTGGACCTCGGCGTGGTGGACGAGTCGGTCGATCATCGCGGCGGCGACGGTCTCGTCGCCGAAGACCTCTCCCCAGCGCCCGAAGGGCTTGTTCGAGGTGACGATCACGCAGGCAGGCGACGAGGTATTCGAGGTGGGTCCAGGACTCGGCCCACCCGAGGGTGGTGCGTTGATCACTTGAGGGCGCCATGGTTTGCTGAAGCCTGGCGGAAGGTCGGTGCCCTCGCCCGAACGCTTCAGCGTCGGCGGCGGTTGAGCACCCCGATGAGAGTGGCAAGGTCAGCGGCACCGGCCGGGTCATCCGCGTAGCGTGTGGTCTGGAGGGGGCCGACCTCAGGAAGGACGATGTCCTCCCGCGCCAGGACATAGACCAAGGTCAACAGTGCGGCGCGGGCATTGCCATCGGCGAAGGGGTGGAAGAACGCCACGTCGAGGTAGGCACGGGCCGCGCGGGCCGCCAGCGGGATGTCCGGGTCGGTCGTCTCGTTCAGGCAGGAATCGAAGTCGGCCTGCGTGTGAGGGGTCAGACCGTAGCGCTCGCGGCCGGCCTTCGCATAGGCGTCGCTCACGCGGAACGGTGCCCCTGTTGCAGCGAGGACTTCGCGTTGCCAACGGGCCAGCAGGGCGAAGTTCAGCGGGGTCTGGCGTGCGGCGTCCTCCCGGGCCAGGGTGTGCGCGGCGAGCAGACGCTCAGCGCGAATCGGATCGCGCCAACGCACCGGTCCCTCGCACCAGGACCGGAACCCGTCGCGGCCGGCCGGGACCCGTTGCAGAGCCGGTGAATGCCGCCAGTCGACCTCGCGGCGCACGCGCAGCCAGACCGAGAGGCTGTCAGTAGCGGTCATGGAGCTTCTCCAGCGCTTCCCACTCGCGGTGGTCCCGGTACGGGGCGTGGCCGGTGAGGCCGACGGCGAGGTCCTCGCCGACCGACTCGATCAGAGTCCGCTCCGGGTGGACCCAGCTCTTGAACCGGCCGCCGATCGCGCGCTCCACCGCTCGCGCGGCCTCGGCCCGGTCCATGCCGGTGCTGGTGAGGAACCAGCCCAGGACGATCGAGGTCTGGCCGCGCCAGGCGTTGTCCGCGCCCGAGTCCATGGTGTGGGTCACGAGCCGGATGCAGGCCCGTTCCAGGTGCCAGCTGCGGTCCTCGGGCGAGGCGTCCGGCGGCGGCGCCAGTTCGGCGAAGCGCTGGGCCGTCCGCTCCAGCCACTCCCGCCACTCCAGCAGCGCGGCCACGGCACGTGCCGCGGTCTCGTCGGGGGTCGTCACCGAGCTCGGCCCGCCGGTCCAGTTGCCGATGGGCCCGCCGCTGTAGTGGTACCAGTTCCATCCCCAGGCCCAGGTGCCGTATCGCTCCCGTATGATCGCGTCCACCTGGCTCTCGCACCAGCGTTCTCCCTGCCACCAGCCGGCCATACCGGAGAGCACAGGTGGCACCCACTCGCGGACCAGCGAGCGGAGGTGCTCCTCCTCGTCCTCGTCCCAGGCGAACGAGTGGCGGGCAGGGTCGGACTCTTCCCAGTCCCGAATGCCCTCATAGGTGACGGGGGGCACGCGGTTGTCGGGGAAGGGCAGGGTGTCACGGTTGTACGTCAGGGCTGGCCACTCTTCCTGTTCGATGTGATCGACCGATCAGTCTCGGCTCAATGCCCTGGGAACGCTAACGGTTTTCAGACCGCGTCGGCTTGTCCGTCATGCCGCTGCTGCTTGTCGTCGCCGCCGAGCACGCTGAAGTCGACGTCCAGGCGGGCCTCGTAGGCGTCGGGGGTGATGCCGAGTTCGTGGGTGGAGTACTCGCCGAACCGCTTGATGTGCTCGGTCAGGTACGGGGAGACCTGAGCGAGGTCGAGTGGGTCGACCGGGCGCCCCTCGGCCTGCGGCTCGCGGACCACGTCGGCGATGTCCAGGGTGTTGTGGAAGATCACCAGGTTGGCCAGCAGGGACGTGAACTTCACGTCCTTCTCCTGCTCGACCGGGTCGTTCGCCGCGACCGTGCCGTTCTGGCCGAAGCGCACCCAGTCCGAGAAGCCGTTGAACGCCTCGACCTTGTTGGTCGCCGCCGTCACCCCCGCCCGCAGCGGGCTGTCCGAGAGGTAGCGCAGCAGCTGGACGGTGCGGATCACCTTCCCCACCTCACGGAACGCCGTGTAGGTGGCGTTGCGCCACGAGCCCGAGCACAGGCGCTGGAGTACACCGAGCGGGCCCGGGGCCATCTGTACGCGGTGCATCACATGACCGGTGGCGCCGACCGGATGCGGTTCGGCGATAGCGGTCGGCGGGCGGGTGGTGGAGCCGCAGTGGTGGTGATCTTCGTTGGGACTTCGGCTGGGGGTGGCCCCGCGAGTGCGGGCCACCCCCAGGTGGTTCAGCCCAGGCGCCAGCCGTTGCGGAAGTTCTTGACCTCCTCGGTGTTCTTGGGAAGGCCGGCAGCGACCAGCACAGCTAAGGGCTGTCCCGCAATGACCGTCACAGCTCCGGAAACGGCGGGATGTGGTCTATCACCTGCAGCAACCTCCTGGCAGCTGCGGCCTCCTTCGGTCGTACGGAGGACGCTACGCCTTCGATGACTGACCGGCCCGCGAAGACGGCTGTCCTTGCGTCCGCCTCCCAGCCGGGTTGCTGCCGGTAGCTCGTGTCGCGCTTGCTGCCCCCGGCCGCCGCAGCGGCGGAGTGCCACTGGTCGGTCTGGCAGATGCTTTCCAGCAGGTCCAGCAGTTCGGCCTTGCACGCCACGTGCGGAGCTCCTGCCAGCTCTACAAGGAACGGAACTGCGGGGGCTGTGGCCTCGCTGACGACGAACCCGAGCGCACAGACGGCATCGCCCAGTTCCTCGGTCGCGGTGCGGGCCGTGTCCTCGTCCCCGTACGCGATCCGGGAGAGGAGAGGGGGAATGCCGCCGGCCGGAGCCCCCGTCGTGTCACGAAGGTCCGCCCAGCGAACCCCGGAGACGCTCCTCAACAGACTTCCCACGCCCTGCTCCTCGTCAGAATCCTCGCGCCGACTCCGCCGGTGCCCTAACCATGCTCCGGCTACTGGTACCCCAGCCAGGCGGTACTTCCGCAGACAGGGCCGCAGGACCCGGCTGGCTGCCATGATCTTGCCGTGGCTGGAGTGATCACGGCGTCGGACCCGTCCTGGATAACCCCGTTCACCGGGCTCGGCCCGCACGACTTCAAGAAGCTGATCACCATGCTCCACCGCGAGGGTGCCGACACGGTTCGCCCCGGCCGACCGTGGAGTCTCCCGCTGGAGGACCGGGTTCTGCTGGTCGCGGCCTACTGGCGCACCAACCTCACGCTGCGACAGCTCGCGCCGCTGTTCGGGGTGTCCAAGTCCGCGGCCGGCCGAATTATCGAGCACACCGGCCCGCTCGTGGCTCTCAAGCCCCGGCGCCGGTTCCGAAAAGACACCGTGCTGATCGTCGACGGCACCCTGGTGCCCACCCGCGACCACACCATCGCCGAGCGGTCCAAGAACTACAGGTACTCCACCAACCACCGGGTGGTCATAGACGCCCACTCCCGGCTGGTCGTGGCGGTCGGCAAACCTCTGCCGGGCAACCGGAACGACTGCAAGGCATGGGAGGAATCCGGCGCCAAGGCTGCCGTCGGCCGCACGACCACGATCGCCGACGGCGGCTACCCAGGCACCGGCCTGGTCATCCCACACCGACGCCCCAAGAACGGCGAGCTCACCGACTGGCAGGCCGACCACAACCGCGAGCACAAACAAGTCCGCGCCCGCGTCGAGCACGTCTTCGCCAGGATGAAGACCTGGAAGATCCTCCGCGACTGCCGCTTCAAGGGCGACGGCGTCCACCACGCCATGCTCGGCGTTGCCCGCCTGCACAACCTCCTCCAGGCTGCATGAGCCGCGCGCTGCCGGTCGACCGACCATGCCCAACCACTCAAAGATCAATTACGGGACGGCCCTTAGGAGCTGCTGAAGGTTCGGATCTCGCAGTGACCCGGTTCCGGGCTGGTGTCTCTGGTAGAACTCGGGGTCGTGGCGCGATTTGACGTGACGGATGCCGAGTGGGCCTTGATCGAACCGCATGTGCCGGTGGCGGCCACCGGGCCGCTGCCCCGGCGGGTCCGGGAGCAGTTCAACGGGGTGTTGTGGCGGTTCCGTACCGGCAGCGGCTGGCGGGACGTCCCAGAGCGCTACGGAGCCTGGAGCACCGTGTACGCCCGCTTCCGGGGCTGGGTGGCCAGCGGGTTCTTCCAACTCCTGATGGACGAGTTGATCGCGGAGGCCGCCTCGCGCGGGGTGGTCGGGCTCACGCTGGTCAGCGTGGACTCCACGATCGTGCGGGCCCACCACGAGTCGTCCGGGCTGGCGGTCGCCGGGGAGACCCTGGACGCGCTCGAGCAGGCCCTGACCGAGGAAAAGGGGGTTCCACTGCCGCGGCAGAAGGCCGTGCTGAGGGTGACGAGACAGCGGGACCGCACGACACGTCCGACCCCGACCAGGTTCGTTCCCAGGCACGCCGCCGGCGCAAGGCCCGGGCCGCGAAAGCCGAACTCGGCCGGTCCCGGGGCGGGCTGAGCAGCAAGATCCATGCCACTGTCCACTCCGCGGGCCTACCACTGGCGTTCGTGCTGACCCCGGGCCAGGCGGCCGACTGCCGCCAGTTCCAGACCGTGCTCGACAAGATCCGGGTGCGCGGCCCAGTCGGCCGGCCCCGCACCCGCCCCGACGCGGTGACCGCCGACAAGGCCTACTCCTCCAAGGCCAACCGCGCCTACCTGCGCAGACGCGGGATCACCGCGGTGATCCCGGAGAAGGCGGACCAGGCGGCCAACCGGAAACGGAAGGGCTCCGCGGGCGGCCGGCCGGTCACCTTCGATCCCGACCGCTACAAGCGGCGCAACCACGTCGAACGGTGCTTCCAGAAGATCAAGACATGGCGCGGCCTGGCCACTCGATACGACAAGAGCCCGGAGAGCTACACGGCAGGCCTGCACCTCCGCGGATCGATCATGTGGTTGAAGTCCATGACCTCAACCACATGATCCGAACCTTGAACAGCTCCTAGCGGACGCGCTGAGGGCAGCCGAGCGGGACGCCCTCGCCCAGGCCTCGGTCACCGGCCAGCGGGCCGCCGACTGGATCCGGTCTCTCGCCTCCCGCCAAGACGAGGACACCCAGCGGGTCCTGGAGCGGTACGCCGAGGCCGTCGAGCAGGTGCTGCGCCACGAGATCATCCCCGGCGGCGACGGCGAGCTGGCGGAGGAGCTGCACTACATCCTGGACGCCTACGTGCTGCTGGGCAGCGTCTCGCCCTCGCCGCCGCGGCGCAGCCGACTGCCTCCGAGATCCGGCCGTGAGCCAGACGGAGAAGGAGGCGCCGATGGCGGCGCCGGACGACCTGGTCCGCAAGTACGCCGTCGACCGGCTCGTCCGTTGTCTGCAGGAGAAGCGGCCCGCTTCGGGTGAGGAAGCCGGGTGGTGGAAGCGGTACTGGCACGAGCGGGCTGAACCGGCTACCGACCGCGCGTTCATGTTCGAGGGCGCGGCAGACGAGGCGTTCCTGCGCTACCTGAAGACCGAGCTGGCGATGCACGTGCTGACCGACCTCACCGCCGACGAGGTCACGATGTGGCGGCGCACTGAGGGCATCGTGACGGCCCGCACCCTGGTGGAGCTGCGGGACTTCGTCCGGCAGTCCACCGGCCGCCCGGACTGGGACTTCATCACCGACCGGCAGCACCCGGCGCCGCCGCCAAGCGGTGCCTGAACCGGCCCGGGACGTGATCGGGGGGCCGCGCCGGAGCCGGGAGAATAGTCCGATGACCATCAGCTCCTCTGCGGTCTCATCTCCCTGATCCCCACCTCCCCCGCGCCCACCGCCGGCCAGCGCGCCGCCGCCTCGCTCCTCCAGCTCGACCAGGCGCTGCTCCCGATCCCGGTCATCGCGGCCGCCGCCGAGCTGATCGCCGACCGCCTCGAGGACCCCGACCAGACCACTCGCGACGCGGCCGGCGCGGTCCTCGCCCACGCCGCACTGGCCAGCGCCGCCCCACGCCCCGCCGAGAACCGGCCGGCTGAACCCGAGCTCGGCCGACGCCGCCCGCCCGCTTAAGCGTTCGTTGCTCAGAGGCGGGCCACCTTGGACACTGGAGGCATGTCGGGCGGGTGCAGCGGGCCGTACTGATCGCCACCACCAGAGAGATCCGGGTCCTCGGCTTGCTGGACGCGGCCCGGGCGCTGTTGCGCCAGGCCATGGTGGAGGCTGGCCAGGTCGCCGTCGCCCGGGTCGCAATCGAGAACGTTATCGGTAGGCCTGGCTCTTCAGACCTGCGCAATGTGGGGGCGCAAGGCTGGCGCGGACGACTTTGCCGGCCGAGATGATGGCCTCACCTCTCCAAGATCGCGCCTCGTGAACGGCACTTCAACCTGGTGGCCGAGAGTGCCTGGAAGGTCGTCTTCCTCCCTGATTGCACCCTGTGAACTGAAGGTCAAGTGGGGCGCCCAGAGGCAGTTCCTCTGTGACCGATAGGCCCTGAAGGCCAGAGGCTCCTTGCGACATGCAGCTCCATTTCCTAGTGCACGACTTGACACTCACCGCTGGATGACAGCGCTGGACAGCCAAGCACCAGAGCTGCTGGCTGCAGCTGTCGGACGTTAAACGTCAAGCTAAACGGCGGCCCGGTTGTGCCGGGCCGCCGTCCAAGAACTCAAGAGTTATCCATGGTGGTCATGGCGGCGCGAATAGCACGTGCGCGTTCGGCAAGCGCTGGGAGGTCGATGGTGGATTCGGTGGCCTTGATATCGACGACGCTGCCGAGTGTGCTGCCGTCTGCCCAGGCGCAGGCGACGTTGAGGTCGCTGCCCTTGCCGGTGGCAGCGCACTTCATGTAGCCGCCGAGGGGACCGGGAGGGAAGACGGTGTAGCCGACGCGTTTGGGTTCACCCGAGGGCACCGGGTCATCAGCGGGGTCGGGACCGCCGAGAAGCGTGTCGATCTCGCGAAGAGGCCGTTGGAAGGAACCGCTCGCTCCGACGACCACCAGGCTCGCGTCTGTCGCTCCCGGGGTGCGGTAAGCGACGACGAAGTGATCGTGGATGCGTATCTGTCCGGGTGTGTTGGGGAAGATACGGGCGTCTTCGCCTGCCAGGTCCTGGGTAGCCTTGGGATCGAGGGTGAGGTCACCGAGGGTCTGTTGGGCCGTGAGTTTGAAGCGTTCGGGTTCGTCGGGCCCGAGGACGACGAAGAGGGTGCCCGTGATGCCGATGCCGGCAGCCGCGGCAACCGCTGTGATGACGGTGCGGCGTGACATTCGCCGGTACCAGGGCAACGGGGCGTTATCTCCTTCGGCCCAGCGTGCCCGTAGCCGGTCGGCGGCGTTCTCGGATACTTGGGGAAGGGCTGACAGTTGTCGGCCGCCTGGCTCAGGTTCGGTACTGGTCATGGGTGCTCGCTTGAATGTCGGGGGCGGGCCCCGGATTGGCCGGGGCCCGCCCCAGTGTGGGTGCTACATCATCTGCTGTTCGGTGAGGTCGTTGGCCTCAGGCGGTGCGTTCGGGGGTGAGCGTCCACTGCTGGTTGAGCTGGAGGCTCGGGCAGCTCCAGATTCCGAGGCGGGTGCCCTGGTCGGTCGCCCATCCAGGGAGTTCGAGGCATCGGCCGGCCGGATTGTCCGCGTCCACGGTCGCTGGCAGGTAGATGCGGCCGTCGGGCCGCACAGCCCACTTCTGGCCGTTCTTTCCTTCGCAGCGGGTGAGGACCACGGCGGCGCCGTTCGAAAGTGCGTCGTCCTTGGTGGAGACGCAGAAGCTGCCGTCCCGGATGGTGCCGTCGGCGGCGAAGTTGAACCGCTGGTTAACGGTGTTCCAGCACCCCCAGATGGCAAGGGTGGCACCTTCCCTGGGGCCGCCTTCAGCGTCCATGCACTGCCAGCTCGCGCCGTTGGGGTGAACAGAGACGCTCGCGTCGGCGTAGCCCAGGAACTGCCAGGCGTTGAACCCGTCGACCTTGTTCTTGGTGCCGGTGCTGCTCTTGCCGGGGAAGACCGTGATGGCGTTGCTGGTGTTGATGGCCCACAGGTCCGGGTAGCCGTCGTTGTTGAGGTCGCCGGCGCCGACCTTGGGCTGGGCTGCGGTGGTCCAGTCGGCGGCGCCGAGAATGAGGAATCCGGCGTCGGGCTTGGTGAGGGACGAGTAGTCGACCGTCCCGTCGGCGTTCCAGTTCAGGGCGTAGGCGTAGATGTTGCCGTTGGTTCGGTGCCGTGCCCAGATGGTGGTCTGGTAGAGGGGGCCGGTTGTGCCGGGGATCGCGGTGGCGCCGTTGGCCGCGCCGGGGCTGAGAAGCTCGTAGTCCGCCCAGCTGCCGTTGCCTGCCGTGGTGGGGATGAGTGTCGCCGAGTCGAGGTCGGTGTTCCCGGCGGGCTGGAAGAGGTAGAGGTTGTTGTTCTCGACGGTGAGGATGGAGGTCTGGGACATGATGATCTGGCGCGACTCGTTGAGCGGGTCGCCGCCGATGGCTTCGCCCTCGGGCGTGCCGATCGCTGTCACCTGGGAGGCGTCGCTCCAGACCTTCTGCTTGTAGGCGGGGCACGGGGCTCCCGTGCCGTAGGTCGTGCACGTGGCGGGGCGGGTGAGTGCCGTGGGCTGCAGGGTGTCGTAGCGGCCCGTGCCGTCGTTGGGTATGAGGTAGAGGGTGTCCTTGAGGTTGGTGGCCGTGTCCTTGTCGTAGTGGGCGACGATCTGGTCCACGGCCTGGCCCTGGGCGAAAGTGCCGTGGTGGCTGAGCTGGAAGTCGGCCCACGTGGTGCCGAACTCGCGGTTGCCAGGAGCTGCTGTCGCGGGCGCGGCGAGGGAGTTGGCGGGGTCGGCGGTGCCGCCGATGATCCGCAGGTCACCATTGGCGTCGGCGACGACGATGTCGGGCTTCTGGTCGTTGTCGATGTCACCGAACAGGGGCTGGGTGCCGGGCTTCCACGAGGCGTAGAAGCTGTAGGCCGCGGGCTGGCTGTAGTTGCCGGCGACGTCCATGGCCCAGGCGTAGACGATGTTGGTGCCCCAGTTGCGGGGCGTGAACGACACGGGCTTACCCGGTCCGAAGGTGCCGGGCTGTCCGCATTGCCAGCCGACGACCGGCGTGGGATCGGCACTGAATCGGACGCAGGCGATGCCGGAGGCCTGGAGGCCTGCGCCGGGGGCAGGGTCCTCGGCGTTGATGGTGAAGGAGCCGCTGTCGCCAACGTACTTGGCGGGGTGGTCATTGGGGGCGCCCGAGGACGGAAAGTCGGTGGAGCTGATACTCACGCGAGGATTGGTCTTGTCGACGCGGAAGTAGCACCACGCGCTCATGGGCGAGGTGAGGGTTCCGTCGGAGGACGCGGCGTACCAGCCGTACTGGTGACCGTCCGAGAGCGAGCCGAATCCCTTCATGGTGCCCGGGTCGTTGTAGCTACCGCCCCAGTCGCCCTCTCCCCAGGAAAAGTTGGGGTCGTTGTCGTCCCACATGCGGAAGCCGGTGTAGAGGCTCTGCCCGGTGGGCGACCAGCTATTGGCCCTGACGTAGATGTTCTGGAGGTTTCCGATCCACCCGGGGTTGTCCCACGGGTGTGCGCCACCGCTGGTGCATTCGGCAGTGCTGCGGTTGTTGGCAAAGCCTGGGGCGGGGCTGGCGCGGGGGTACCAGACGGTGGGGGTGATGTCGTAGGTGGTGGCGATGGAGGGGTTGTTCGCCAGGTAGTGGCGGTAGAGCTTCTCCCACTCGCTGGTCTGCGGGGCGATGCCGATGGTCCAGCTCGACTGCTTATCGACGGCCAGGGACTTGATCGCGCCGGTGACGTCGATGGCGAGTGGACCGGTGCCGGTGAGCCATTGGCCGTTGACGGGCGAGCATCCGTCCATGACGACGTTCCCGTTGTCGCCGCACGGCTGGGCGTACCAGTTTGTGTCGCTTCCGATGGTGCTGCCCCGGGGGGCCGAGTACACGACGAAGGGGGTGTTGGTCCCGGGGCTGGAGGCGCTGGTCACCTGGGCGTTGAGTGTGGCGCTCTGGATGGTGGGGGCGAACTCGGCCCCCTGCGGGATCGTGTAGAGGGCCGGGTTGATGTTGAACTGGAAGTAGGCGCGCTGGCGGCCTTCGTTGCCGCAGTCCAGGCTTGGGTCGGAGCTGTGGTACCCACAGTATCCGGTGGCCACGTTGGACTTGAGGTTGTAGTTCTTGGCGCCCTTGTGGTTCTCCTGGACTTCGACGGAGCCCTGAGTGTAGCTGGCGGCAGCCACTGAGGGGTCGAGGTACCAGGGTCCGTCGCCTGAGCCGAGCGCGTCCTGATTGGGGGTCAGCTCGATGGCCGATGCGGTGACTCTGGTGGCGATGACTGCCACGTTCGCGCCGTCGCCGGGCTCTTCGGCGGTCGATGGGGCACTGGTGGCGCCCTCGCTGGGCACCACCGCCGGTGCGGCTGCCAGAGCTGCACGGGCCGAGGCCCTCGAGGCCCGGGCGTCTGCGGGCGGCTTGCTGGAGTCCCACTGTAGTGGCGCCGGGGACCGGAAGCGGGTGGTTCCGTGGTCATCGGTGACGGTGAGGGCACCAGCCTGGTCGGTGGTGACGGTCAGGCCGTGTGCGGCGATGGGGAAGGAGAGCGACTTTAGGGCGGGGCTCTCGGCGGCTTCCTTCGTTCGCACGATGATGACGTCGCGCCAGCCGCCCTGGGTCAGCGCGGTCAGCTGAAGGTCCACGCCCGGGAGGACACCAGCGTAGGTGGCGACGGGCCCGTCTACGGTCGGCTTCGGCAACGCGAACGGGGCGCTGACCGCCAGGCTCTTACCGTCCTCGGTGGTGATAGTGGCCATCGGGCCCGTGCCGCCACCGGAGAACGCGAGTCCGGTCGTCGCGACGGCCGGACTGAGTGTGCCGTCGCCGTTGGCGCGCAGGCTCGGATCGAGGTCCGCCCAGACGCCGCCGCGCTTGGTTCGCACGGGCTGGGCGTTGTCCGTGGTGGTGAGGGTTCCGTCAGGGTTGGCGAACGATACCGAGGCCTCGTTGGTGAGGGTCTGCACGGCGACCGGTTTGCCGGTCGACTTGGCCTTGGTGATCGCATCCAGCATGGCCTGCTGCTCGGGTGTGCGGGGCGGTGCCGGTGACGACGGAACGATCGGCTGAACCCCACCTGCCGGTCCGTGAGACGGCAGGGCAGTGGGGGTTGAGCCGGCCGCGAATGCCGCCGGTGCGGCGAGAAGCCCGGCGCCGAGAATGCAGCTCGCACTAAGTGCGGTCAACCGGATAGCGCGGGCACGTATCGATGGCGGCGGTGGAACCTTCGCCATTCTTTGCAGGACCTTCGGCATGTCAGTTTCGTGTTCCTCCCGGTCTGCTGCCTCACTCCTGAAGCAAGCATCTGATGCGGAACGATGCGCCCTGACCTGCTGTTAGGTCAAACCCGTCGACGGCTTGCGTGCACATGTCCCATATGCGCCAGATTGGGAGATCAAGACTTCATAAACATCATGCCCGTGGTGACCAAACGACACTGCAGCACGCCCCTGACGCCACATAGTGTTGCTTCGATCATGGGACATCTATGCCCATATGACATAGCGTCAATTATTAACGAGGAGATTACCGCGGTGAGGTTTCTGCCTGCCGGTAAACGGGCCGAGAGAACGTCAGGAAGCCGATGGCGATCATCCGGGATCGCTGCTGTGCTTGCTCTGGCAATGACGGGGGCCGTGGTGCCGCCTGCCGCGGCGTGGACGTTCCCCAAGCCGGAGGGGGAGGTCTGGACTCCCCCGAGCACACCTCTGGGAGACGGGACCAAGCCGGTCCGAGGCAGTGACGTCCGGACACCTGGTGCGAAGCCGGTCGGCAAGCCTGCCGACTGGACGCCCTCGGTGGCCGCGCCCGTGGTCACCGGGACAGAGACGGTCACACTCGGGGCCGACAGCGCCGAAGCGAAGGCCGCCCGTTCCGCCACTGGCGGCGCCTCACCCGCCTCGGGAGGCGCGACGGGCTCCAAGGCCGGGGCCCTGCCCGTGAACGTCGCCCCAGGAGCCGGCGCGGGCGAGAGCGCCCGCACCGTGAGCGTCCAGGTGGTCGGCGCGGACAAGGGCAAGGCTGCCGGCGTCGCTGCACCACTTGTTGCGATCTCCGACATCGACGCCACACCCGCCGCTGGCGGGCGTACCGCGAGCGTGACGCTGGACCTGAAGGGTCTGCAGGCCGCCGGATGGTCTGACCGGGCCGCGGTCGTCGCGCTGCCGGCCTGTGCGCTGACGAGTCCGGAACGGTCCGAGTGCCGTACCCAGACACCGGTGCCGTCCAAGACCGATGGGCACAGGAACGTCACTGCCGACGTCACCCTTCCTCCGGCCTCCGCCAATGAGCCGGCCTCCGGCAAGGGACGAAGCGGCGCGGTGAAGGCCTCGTTCACCACCAGCGCTCCCGCCCTGGCGGCCACCGGTGCCAGCAGCACGGGTACGGCGCTGGTGCTCGCGGCGACGCCTACGCCGTCCGGCGCCGGGGGCAACTACACCGCGACGCCGCTGTCGCCCTCTGCGGGCTGGAACGCCGGTTCCAATGTCGGCAACTTCACCTACAGCTATCCCATCGAGGTACCGCCGTCCATCGGCGGGGCGGCCCCGGTTGTCGGCCTCGGCTACAACTCCGCCGCCGTTGACGGCCGGACCTCGGCGACGAACTCGCAGTCATCGTGGATCGGCGACGGCTGGGGCTATGAGCCCGGCTTCATCGAGCGGGCCTACCGCGGCTGCGACCAGGCCGGGATCACCGGGTCTCGGGACCTGTGCTGGGGCGGTCAGAACGCGACGCTGTCGCTCGGCGGCCGCTCCGGCACGATCGTGCGCGACGACGCCACCGGTACCTGGCATCTGCAGGACGACGACGGCTCCAAAGTGGAACAGTTCACCGCCGACCCCCGGACGGTGAACGGCGTCGAATACCGGGACGAGTACTGGCGGATCACCACCACCGACGGCACGCAGTACTACTTCGGCCGCAACCGACTCCCGGACGGCGGCGGCACTGACAGTCCCGCCAACTCGGTCCTCACCACACCCGTCTACTCGCCCAACAGCGCCGACCCCTGTTTCAAGGACGCATCCGGCAACGGCTCGTGGTGCCAGATGGGCTGGCGCTGGCAGCTCGATTTCGTCGTCGACGCCCATGGCAACCTGACGACGTACAAGTACGCCCTCGAAGGCAACACGTACAACCGCGGCGGTGCCCAGAACGGCGGCAACGGCACCCTGACCGACTACCAGCGTGCCGCGTACCTCAAGGAGATCGGCTACGGCCAGCGCCTGGAGGACCAGAGGGCCGCCAATGGCAACGCCAACCCGGCCGCCAAGGTCGTCTTCAAGGTCGACGAGCGATGCAAGCCCTCCGGTGCGATCACGTGTTCCGAGGACCAGCGAACCGCGGCCAACGCGGATGCCTGGCCCGACGTGCCGATCGACCAAATCTGCACCACAAGCGGCACCTGCTCGAACTACGCTCCGACGTTCTTCACCACCAAGCGGCTGACCGCCATCACCACCCAGGTTCTCGTCAACGCCGCCTACCGCGACGTCGACACCTGGGCACTGTCCCAGTCACTCGCCGACCCCGGCGACGGTACCAAGCGCACCCTGCAGCTCGACTCCGTCCAGCGCACCGGATCCAACGGCCAGACGCCCCTCAGCCTGCCGGCCGTCACATTCGCCTACAGGATGATGCCCAACCGCGTGGACGGCCTCGTCCCCGCGTCGCCGATGTTCATGCGCCCCCGGCTGCAGGAGATCGGGACCGAGACCGGCGGGCGAATCAACGTCCTCTACTCCGATCCCGAGTGCTCCCGCGTCAACAACCACATGCCGGCGTCCGAGGACAACAACTCGATGGCCTGCATGCCGGTCAAGTGGTACCTGCCCGGCCAGTCCTCGCCCGACCCGGTCAACGACTGGTTCAACAAGCCGCTCGTCAGGAGCGTCGTCGAACAGGATCTCGTCGGCAATCCCGCCATCGGCAGGACCACCGAGTACACCTACAACGGCGGTGCCGCCTGGCACCGCAACGACGCCGAGTTCACTGACCCCAAGACCCGTACGTGGGACAGCTTCCGCGGCTACCGGTCGGTGACCACCACCACCGGTAGCGGCTCCTCGAGCGAGGCCCCCAAGACCCAGCAGACGGTCACCTACCTGCGTGGCATGCTCGGCGACTACCTCGCCAACGGCACCAGCCAGCGCACGGCCCAAGACACCGACGTCCCCAGCCCGCTCGGCGGAACCGTCACCGACAGCGACTGGCTGAGCGGCCGGGTCGTCGCGACAGAGGTCTACGACAAGGCCGGCGGAACGGTCCAGGCGATCTCGGGAAGCACATACAACGGGCAGCAGGTCACCGCGACCCGCACCCAGAGCGCCGGCGCGCCGAATATCTACGCGCGCTACCCGGACTCCCAGGTCACCACCGTCTCCAAGGCCAGGCTGGCTGACGGCAGCTGGCGCACCAGCACCGCGAGCACGACCACCGACCCCGCCCATGGCAACCGCGTGACTCAGGTCGACGACAAGGGAGACGGCACCACCGCGACCCCCGAGACCTGTGTTCTCACCAGCTACGCGAACAGCACCGATCCCCAACGCCTGACCCTGGTCTCCGAACAGGTCAAGATCCAGGGCAGCTGTGGCACGACACCCACTGCGGCGAACACCCTGAGCGGAGCCCGCACCCTCTACGACGGCAAGGCCTTCGGCCAGGCCGGCACGACCGGTGACCCGACTAGTGAGCTGGTCCTCGACCACCACGACCCGAACGGCCAGCCGGTCTACGCCCACAACGGCACCGTCACCTACGACAGCTACGGCCGGCCCCTGACCGCGGCCGCCACCGACGGATCCACCTACAACGCCGCCGGAACCCAGCTCAGCCCCGCCAGCCTCACCCCCGCCGTGACAGCGGTGTCCTACACCCCCGCGGCCGGCACCCTGCCGTCCGAGGTACGGACCACCGGCCCGATGGGCGCGTCCTGGGCCACCACCGTCACGCAGGACCCGGCGCGCGGCTCACCGCTGACCAGCAAGGACGTCAACGACCGTGTGACAACCGCGCAGTACGACGCCCTCGGGCGCGTCACCGCGCTCTGGGCCCCGGACCGGCCGACCGCCGAGCTCCCGAGCCGGAAGTTCACGTACTCGGTCAAGGGCGCGGCGGGCCCGTCCACCGTCAAAACCGAGTGGATCAACGATGACGCGGCCACGTACTCCGCGAACATCGACCTGTACGACGGTCTCGATCGCCTCCGCCAGAGCCAGCGCACCAGTGACGCCAAACCGACCGGGCGCCTGATCACCGACACGGTCTACGACACACACGGCTGGGCGATCAAGACGTCCGACCCGTACTACGAACAAAGCTCGTTCCCCACCGAGTCGATCTTCATCCCGGCCAACGACGGACAGGTTCCGAGCCAGGCATGGAACACCTACGACGGCAACGGGCGCATCGTCCGCTCGGAATTCCGCTCGTACGGAAACCTCCAGTGGGCCACCACCATGGCCTACCCGGGCGCGGACCGTACCGACATCACCCCGCCCTCCGGCGCCGCACCCGCGTCAACGGTCACTGACGCCCGGGGGCGCACCACGGCCGCCTGGCAGTACCGCACGCCCACGGCCACCGGCAACCCCGCCGACGCCGACATCACCACCTACAGCTACACGCCGGCCGGCCTGCCGGCCGCACACACCGACAGCAGCGGAAACACCTGGACCTACTCCTACGACCTTCTGGGCCGCCAGGTCTCGGCGACCGACCCGGACACCGGAACCAGCCAGACCTTCTACGACGCCAAGTCCCAGATCGACCACACCACCGACGCCAGGGGCAACACCCTCGCGTACACCTACGACCTGCTCGGCCGCAGGACCGGCCTCTACAACGGCAGCGTCGCCCCGGCGAACCAGCTGGCGTCCTGGACCTACGACACGCTGGTCAAGGGGCAGCCAACTGCCTCCACCCGCTACGTCGGAGGCTCCGGCGGAGCGGCCTACACCACCGCGGTGACGGGCTACGACACCGCCTACCGCCCGCTCGGAACCTCCGTCACCATCCCGGCCGCCGAGGGCGCGCTCGCCGGGACCTACACCACCGCCAACACCTACAGTCCGGTCATCGGCTCCCTGACGAAGCTCAGCATCCCCGCCGCCGGCGGGCTGCCTGCCGAGACCGTGAGCATGGGCCGCACCATCACCGGCCTGCTGACCTCCTCGGCCAGCCTCAGCAAAGCCGTCGTCGCCCAGGTCACCTACGACGCCCTTGCCCGCCCCGTCCGCACGACGGTGGGCGAGTACGGCAAGCAGGTCGTCTCCACCCAGCAGTACGACTGGGCCACCAGCCGCGTCATCAACTCCTTCGTCGACAAACAGCTTGGCACCGCCTCCGTCGACCAGACCACCTACACCTACACCCCCTCCGGCCGCATCACCTCCATCACCGACCGCCAGGACGCCACCAACACCGACACCCAGTGCTTCACCTATGACCACCTCGGCCGGCTGACAGGCGCCTGGACCGACACCGGAGGCACCTCCACCACCGCCGACTGGACCGACTCCTCCGGGACCGTCCACGGCACCGGCAGCTCCACCACCGTCCCCGGCATCGGCGGCTGCCAGAACGCCACCAGCCCAGCCATCGTCAGCCCCGCCGGCCGCACCGTCGGCGGCCCCTCCCCCTACTGGAACACCTACAGCTACGACGCCACGGGCAACCGCACCGGCCTCGTCCAGCACGACATCACCGGCAACAGCCTCAACGACACCACCACCACCCAAACCTTCGGAGCCGCCAAGAGCCGCAACACCCCCACCACCGCCCCCAACACCGGCGGCGGAACCGGCGGACCCCACGCCCTGCTCACGTCCACCAGCACCGGACCCACCGGCACCAAGGCCGTCTCCTACCAGTACGACGCCAAGGGCAACACCACCGCCGTCACCGACACCAACGGCACCATCACCCTGACCTGGAACGGCGAAGACAAACTCGCATCCAATGCCACCACCGCCCAGGCCGGTGCCACGACCTACCTGTACGACGCCGACGGCAACCAGCTCATCCGCCGCAATCCCGGCAAGACCACGCTCAACCTGCCCACCGACGAGCTCACCCTCGACACGGCCACCGGCACGATGAGCAACGTCCGATCCCTCGGCGCGCCCGGTGGGCTCACCTACACCCGGGTCACCGCGGCCATCGGAGGCGGCAAGGTCCTCATCCAGTCCTCCGACCCGCACGGCACCAACAACGTCCAGGTCAACACCACCGCCGGACAACCCGTCACCCGCCGTCCCGCCGACCCGTTCGGCAACCCCCGCGGCACCCAGCCCAGCGCCTCCGCATGGGCCGGCACCAAGGGATTCGTCGGCGGAACCAAGGACAACACGACCGGCCTCACCAACCTCGGCGCACGCCAGTACGACCCGGCCACCGGCCGCTTCATCAGCCCCGACCCGCTCCTTGACCCCGCAAGCCCCCAGCAATGGAACGGCTACGGCTACAGCAGCAACGACCCCGTCAACCGCAGCGACCCAAGCGGCCTCATCGACGGCGACTGCGCCGAAGGCCGATGCGGAGGCCACTACAGCGCCCGCCAGGACGACGGCAGCGGACCCCACCGCGACGCAGCGGTCGAACAAGCCGAGTCCACCGACCCCATCATGCTACGCGGCCTCGTCCAGGTGCCCAACAGCATGCGCCACGACAGCAAATTCTACTCACAGTGGCAGAAATTCATCCATGACGTCGACCGCCGCGCCTACAAGGGCAACGACATCATGCGATCCGAAATCGCCGACGCTGCACTGAAGGCCTGCGAGAAAAGCAACTGCAAGGAACTCGCCTACTTCTGGTCCCTCCAAGCCAAATGGAAGATCCAGGACGGCGAAGTCGGCGGATTCGACGAAATCCTCGGCGGCAGCACCGCCGGCTTCCGCGCTGGCCTCGAAGGGCGCGGAGGGTCTACACCAAATCCGACAGGAAAGGCGACGTCAAAGTCCTCGTCGGCCTGCGACTGTATTGCTGACTCCACTTCAGATCTGAAGATGGCCAGCCCCAAGAAGGTCTATCGCGGCGAATATGGAAGCGCAAGTCCAGACGGAGTGTTTGCCAATGGATTCAAATCCAAGCCGGGCAACGCCTCGCTCTATGACTATGTGGCATACAACACGCCCGCTGGCGTGACCGGAACCTCCAAGTCCATGTCGCAGGCAGTGGCATTCACCAATCAGCCGGGGAAGAACGGAGCGAAGGCTGGATGGCTCTATGAGATCCGCAAGCCCGGCACCGGAATTGACGTAAATGCATCACTGGGAAAGCGGGTCCCCTACCCCAGCGAGAAGGAAATTGCCTTTATTGGCGGGATCGACGGGTCGCGAATCTATCGGGCCCGGCCATATAATTGGAACATGCCGGCTGGCGACTGGGTATACAATCCAAACTTCGGCGGATGATAATGGCAACTGAATTTCAGATCGGCGTACTGGATGCCAGCAACACTCGAGAGGAGATGTGGAAACTCCGAGCAGAGGAAGATGGAGAGTACAGGGTCGAGCTCGCAAGCCCAAATGGCGCGATATGGAGCGCCGCCGGGGATGACCTGTTCGAAGCACTCAAGAGCGTGAGGTTGCAGATTGAGCCCTTGGGCTACTTGCTGCTTTGCAACGGCGCACGGATCGATGCCCATCCTTCGGGGATGTCGCGCGATACCACCGGGGGGCGCACCCTTTATCTATTGAAGGCAAGAGCCGCGCGAACACGTGTATTCATCTTCGATCGCGCAAATCCGGCCGATGTCGGGACCGTGGCAGATCAGCGGGAGTTCTATCAGGCTTGGCTCAGAACTCCCCGACGTCAGCGGTTGATCGACCGAGCGAGAGATGCCGTACTTGAATTGCGGGTAAGGTGGCGTGATCGTTGACGTCGGCTCGAACTGAATCGGCTCGCATCCAGTCGGCCTGGAACCGCACAAATATGGTCTGATAGCAAGTAATCATGGAGCCCTGCCGGACAGTTATCCGGTAGGGCTCCATGGTTCCCTGGCGGCAGTACTGAACTTGACTGGTTAGTGTCGGGCTGTTCGCCGGACAACGCGCAGGTGGTTTCGGTACTCCTGGGGTGGTGAGATATCCGCAGGACCGCGTTTTGATCGACACTGAGCTTGTTGTTTAACCTCGGCGGTCACTCGACCTGCTGACTCTGCGGTTCTTCCCGGGACAGCGGAGACGGCCGTTCTCCACGCTTCGAGATGTCGAGTCACGAAGCACGAGAGAACGGCCGCTGCCCATGAGTCTTGCCGTCGACGCACCCGCACGCCAAGCATTGGCCCTCTTGTCCCGCTTTCGGGTTGAGTTCTACGAATGCCTCTACGCCCGCCCGGACGCACTCTTCGAGCTCACCGAAGCGGTGCTGTGCGCGGACGGGCCGGTGAAGACCCTCGTCGAGCTGTCGCTCACAGCTGAGCACCAGCGCGGGCATGGTGCCCTGTACTCCGCGCTGGACCGGGGCTGGCTGGAGCCGACCCGGCTGCGTCGCATGCTGGCCGGCCTGCCGCTACCGAAGGCGGCCGACGGCCGGATCGTGCTGGCTGTCGACGTAAGCAACTGGCTCCGACCCGACGCCCCTACCAGCGACGACCGGCTCTTCTGCCACGTCTACGGACGCGGCGACCGCAAAACGGACCAGCTCGGTCCCGGCTGGCCGTACTCTTTCGTCGCAGCCCTGGAGTCCGGCCACACCTCCTGGGTCGCGCTGCTGGACGCCGTGCGCCTCGGGCCGACCGACGACGCAACCGCCGTCACCGCCACCCAACTGCGCGATGTCATCGAGCGATTGACACAGGCCGGGCACTGGCAGCCGGCCGACCCGGAAATCCTGATCATGATGGACTCCGGTTACGACGTCGCCTACCTCTCGCATGCTCTCGCGGACCTTCCGGTCGTGCTGGTCGGACGCCTGCGCTCGGACCGCGTCATGCTCCGCGACGCAGGCCCTGCACGCTCAACCCCGAGAGGCGGGCGCCCGCGCCGGCACGGCGACGTCCTCACCTTCGCGAAGCCCGAGAGCTGGCACCAGCCCGAGGTCACCACGATCACGAATACCACCCGCTACGGCGTCGCGCAGGCGATCGTGTGGGACCGGATGCATCCCAGGCTCACCCACCGCGGCCCCTGGCTGGACCACGCCAAGGAAGAACTTCCCATCCTGCACGGGACATTGGTGCGGTTGAAGGTCGATCGCCTGCCGGGCGACCGGGACCCGAAACCGGTCTGGCTGTGGTGCTCGGCCGCCGCCACCGGCGCGGACGTGGACCGCTGGTGGCAGTCCTTCCTGCGACGCTTCGACCTGGAACACACCTTCCGCCTGATGAAGCAGACGCTCGGCTGGACCGCACCGAAGATCCGCCACGCCGACAGCGCCGACCTGTGGACCTGGCTCATCATCGCCGCCCACACCCAACTCCGCCTTGCCCGGCCGCTGGCCGAAGACCTCCGCCGCCCCTGGGAACGACCCGCCGAGCCCCGCCGCCTCACCCCCGCCCGGGTAGGGGCGGGGGTTTCGCAACCTCAGCCCGACCACCGCTCGCCCAGCGGCAGCACCGAAACCGTCCATGCCTGGCCCGAGACGGCCTCCCGGCTCGAAGAACAAGCAGCGAGCCACACGTCACGACGTCGGAAAGACGGCCAGACGCGCCGGATCGATCAAGGAACACCAAGCCCAACGGGGATAACCCAAGCTGAGACCGCGTTTGAGATCTGCCGTGCCGCGAGGCTGGCGGGGTCGTTGAGCTCTGTGTGAGTGGTTCTGGGGGTGGGTATCCGTCGGACCTGACGGATGAGCAGTGGGCGTTGGTGGAGCCGTTGCTCCCGCCGGCGCGGGTGGGTCCGAAGGGTGGTCGGCGGGAGAAGTATCCGCGGCGGAGGATCGTGGACGCGAGCTTCTACGTGGTACGGACCGGGTGTGCCTGGCGGCAGCTGCCGAAGGACTTCGCACCGTGGCCGACGGTGTACTGGTATCTCACGTGGTGGCACGACGACGGCACCGTTGAGCGCATCCATGACGCCCTGCGCGGCAAGGTCCGTGAAGCCGACGGTCGCGACGCGGAGCCGAGCGCCGGGCTGATCGACCTCGCAGTCCGTCCGCACTGCCGACACCGTCGCCGCGGCCACCAGGGGCTTCGATGCGGGCAAGAAGGTCAAGGGCCGAAAGCGGTTCATCGTCACCGACACCCTTGGCCTGCTGCTGGCCGTCCACGTCGTCGCGGCGAGCATTCAGGACCGCGACGGCGCGAAGCGGCCCTTGCTGTGGACCAGGCTCGACCACCCGGTGTCCGGAAGGTCTGGGTCGACCAGGGCTTCGCCGGCCGCCTGGTCGAGTGGACCGCCCAGATCCTTGGCCGCGACCTGGAGATCGTCCGCAAGGAGCCCAATCAGCGCGGATTCCAGGTCCAGCCCAAGCGGTGGGCGGTGGAGCGCACCTTCTCGTGGCTCACCGCCCACCGGCGCCTTGCCCGGGATTACGAGACCAGCCCCGCCCGCTCGGAGACGATGATCCGTTGGGCGATGATCGGCATTATGGTCCGCCGACTCACTCGAGGGCGCCCAGCCGCCCGACCAGGACCGCGGCGTCTGCTACTCATCGATCCGTGACTGGGCCCGTGAGAGTCTCGATGTCCGGGCGTGAACAGGCATCACGCTTCCACGTAAGACTCACCAGCTCGTCCGGAGGCCGCACCCCACCCGACACCGCAGACACGAACTCCTTCACGTCCTGCAGTCCGAGTAGAGGTGCCTGGCCGCGGAGGTAATGCATGGCCGCTGTCGTTCCGGAGGAGCGAAGGAGCTCCTGGAGCGCGATGACCAGAGGGTCGGACGCCGTTCCCCCTCTGACCTGCCGGAGGTAGAGCACTTCCCAGTCCTCAGCCATCGTGGTGGCCGGGACATGGTGGATACTCCCGTCGTGCCGGTCCACCAGGTAAGGACCGCTGCCTACCAGGTTGTCGCGCAGATCACGGGTACGGGCGTACTCCGCCGAGTTCCAGAAGACGAGCCAGCCGACCGCATGCTCCTCCACGCGATAGACGGCCAGCTCCGGGACCGGCCCCACCCATGTCAGACGCTCTCTGGCCAACAGGGACTCGACAAGCCCGACGGCACGTTCCTTGGAGATCACACCCCTCATCATTCACCCCAGGTCAACCGGGTTTCCGAGCTTGCCCACGTCGCCAACTGAGATCTCAAACGCGGTCTGAGAGGGCGTTTGCTCTTCAAAAGCGCTGAGATATAGGGGATTTGACCCTCAGGCGGCCGGTTCCCAGAGTGGCTGACGAGACATGTGCGGTGGTCGGGCGTGCTGATGCGAACAGCACGCCCGACCTGTCCGACTTCCTCCTGTCTCATCCCAAGACACCCGGATGCGACCCTTCGCCTTACGGTCTTGGCGCCACCTCTGGCCGGAGCCCGCCTGGAGCGGTACGCCAAAGGCATGACGCCGCGGAAACCGTACCCGAGCGACCTGTCCGACGCCCGGTGGAAACTGGTCGAGCCCGTACTGGCAGCATGGCGTTCCGAACGCCGGGCCAGAGCCCTGGATATCGGGCGGCCACCCGAGCACGACCTGCGGGACATCCTCAACGCGATCCTGTACGTGGACCGGACCGGTATCCCCTGGCGTTACCTCCCGCACGAGTACCCACCCTGGGCCACCGTCTACGGCTACTTCGCAAAGTGGCAGCGTGATGGCGTGTTCGAGCAGCTCAGCGGTCTCCTGCGGCGACGCGTCCGTGCCGCCGACGGCCGAGCCACCGAGCCGACCGCGTGCGTGATCGACGCCCAGAGCGTGAAAACCGCGCCCACAGTGCCCGCCGCCAGCCAGGGCGTCGACGCCGCCAAGAAGATCGTCGGCAGGAAACGCAGCATCATCACCGACACCCTCGGCCTCCTGCTCGCCGTGCTCGTCCCGGCCGCGAGCATGCAGTACTCCATCGCCGGCACCCAGCTGCTGAACCGGGCCGCCGCCGCCCACCCCACCATCAGCAAGGCCTGGGTCGACGGCGGCTACCGCCAGCACCTCATCGAGCACGCCGCCACCCTCGGCATCGACATGGAAATCGTCCACCGCGACCCCACGACCAAGGGATTCGCCCTCCTGCCCCGGCGCTGGTGCGTGGAGCGGACCTTCGGCTGGCTGATGCTCCACCGCCGCCTGGTCCGCGACTACGAAGCCCTGCCCGCCCGCTCCGAAGCGATGATCCACCTCGCGATGATCGACAACATGACCCGCCGCCTCACCAACGAATCAACGCCAACGTGGCGAGGCACCTGAACCGGACATCACGGAACCCGCGAGATCAAACGCCCTCTCAGAGGTTCTGCAGGTAGGCGGTGTGGACGGTGAAGGCGGCCTGCTCGGGGGCGTCGTGGAGCATCGCTTCCTGGGTGTGGACGTGGCCGATGAAGTGGCCCTCGTACACCGCCACCCACCGGTGGCCGATGCCGGGTAGGCCGCGCTCGACCCAGCCGATCTGGTGGCCCTCGCCCGTGACGGGGTACGGGCAGACAGCAACGGCGCGCAGCCAGTGCACGATGCACCGGCTGCGCGCCGTCGTCGCTTTGTGGTGTCAGGACATCAGGTGGTCATAGCCGTCCACCAGGAGTTCGCCGTATTCGAATTGCTTCCCGAGGGTTACGTACCGGTCGTACTGGCCCTGGGAGATCCGGGGGCCGAACTTGGCGAGCGCGCGGAGAAGGAGGCGGAACGCCAGATCGGGGCAGACCTGGGCCGCGACCTGGTTGAGGGCAGGCACGACACCGGGAACGTAGCCGCCGAACGCGTGCAGTGATCCCTCGGTGATCCCGACGGAGACCAGCAGGATCTCGTCCAGGACGGCTCCTGTCAGGTGGCTGTACGGGCTGGGTAGCGCGCATTCCTCGATGTCGCTGTCCTCGGTGCGCAGTCGCTCGCGGCTGAAGCGGACGATCCGGCGGAGCCAGTCACGGCCGTCATGGCCTTCCCGACGGAGGTCGTGGAAGGGATGGGTGGCCGCCGACCAGAGCGCCTCGATCTGCCATGCGGGCAGGCCGGCGGCTTCCAGCCGCAGGGCGTCTACGAGGATCGACTCGGCGAGCCAGGCAGGGTTGCGGGCCAGGTAATCCGCCAGGACCTCGACATCGCTGCCTTCGCTGCGCCAGTGCGAGTGAAACGCCTCGCCCATGAGGGAGAAGCCGAAGTCGGACGCGCCGCCGAACCGTTCTGTCATGAGACACCGCCGCGTGGAAGGGGGAAGATGGAGGTCACGAACCAGCCCTTGGGGTGTTTGTTCGGCCCCTCGGTGTAGTCGATCTTGACCCGGACCTCGACCTTGGTGCTGGAGGGGGCGGATACGCCCCCTCCACCCTGGCGGTAGACGTCGCCGAGGGAGGTCAGTTTATTCCCCTTGGCGTCGAGGACGCTCACCTCTGCGGTGAACGTGAACTCGGACTTCCTGAGACGCTTCGCCTTTCCGTACTCTGTGGCCCCCTTCGACAGCCAGGCCTGCTTGAGTGCTTCTTCCGCGGTGGCGAGGTCGGTGAAGACTCCGTTGACCCCCTTGGTCTCGGCCATGGCCTGAGCACCGTTGGGGGTGACACCCATGGGGGTGCCGTTGTTCCCATAGGGACCCTGGGCGACGTGGTCGCTGATGGTGTGGTGCAGGGCGGGGTTTTTCAGCTCGTCGTTGAGCAGGTAGAAGCAGTTGTGGACGAGCACGTCAGGCTCCTGGCCGCCGCCGGTCCGCACGAAGAAGGTGTGCGGTCCGTCAACCGTCAGGTCGTAGACCGTCTCCCGGGGCAGGCCGGTCCGATCGGTGATGCTGGTGATGGCCTGCGGGGTGTTGTCCGAGGCCCGCAACCGGTCTCCCGGCCGCAGGGCCGAGGCAAGGGTCCAGCCGCTCTGTTCGGTGTAGAGGCGGTGGCCGGCCGTGGTGGAGAGCGTGCTGCCGTCCCCCAGGGCGACGTCCACCAGGCGCTGCGTGGTGTGGGCGAAGGTGGCGGTCACCGGTTGCGGCTGCGGCTTCCCGACTGCGGGGTCGGTCGCGAGCACCCGGTCACCCGTCCGGATCTCATCGATGGCCTGGTAGGAGCCATCGGCCAGCAGGACTTGGGTGCCCGCCGGGAAGCTGTTGCCCTCACACGATTCGTAGACGTATTTCTCAGCTTGCAGCTCGTCGCGAAGCTGACCGACGAGACCCGGGTCGACATTTGGGAGCTTGCGCACCGCCTCGAAGGCCTCTTCGGAGCCGACGCCGTCCTTGAAGGTGTTACGGAAGGCCGCAACGGCGTCGACCGTGGCGATCATCCTGGTCTTGATCGCGTCGCTGTAGCCGTCGAGCGCGGCCTGGACGGCGAGCTTGGCGTCCTCGAGGCCGACGCCTGATTCGATGGCGAAACGGAGCGCGACAATGCCCTTTACCCCGCGCAGGAGCCTCTCGTAGGGAATGAAGTTGGACGCTGCCCAGCCGCAGGGAGAGTTGAGACCCGGCTCCTTGAAGCAGTCGATGAAGTCACCGAAGGCGATCCGCTTCAGGATCTCGCGGTCGCTGACATACGGCACCTTGACGGTGGTGTCGTACTGAACGTCCTTCAGGTTCTGGGTGTCCAGAAGGACGGTGTCCCAGACGCTGTACTTGCCCATGCATGCAGCGATGGTGAGGTTCGGCTCGGGGCAGGTCCTCAGGATGTAGTCGACCGTGCCGGTGACCTTGACGGTGACCGGCTCGTCGCACACGAGCTTCTTGTTCTCCTCGTGCCACCCCCCGGGGAAGAACTCGAGGATGATCGGCTCGTAGAGGACGCATTTCCGCCCGTCCTCACTGACGACGTTCTGTTTGACATCGTCCCGCATCACAGCCTGGACATAGGAGACATGGCCGTTCTCATCGACGACGGCGGTCCCGCTCTCCAGTTTGTCCGCGCCCGAGGTCGCCTGCTGCTTTGACATGATCAGCTGGGCGGCCTCCCGGGCGGCCGCGTACGCTTCGTCCCTGCTCTTGGCAGCGGCGGCAGCGGACTTCTTGGCCTCGTCGGAAGCGGTCTTCGCGTCGGCCGCGAACTTGCTGGCTTGGGTGGCGTAGCCAGCGGCCATGGCCGCCGAGACGGAGGCGCGGCTGGCGGCGTCGGTGGCCGAGGAGGCGGAGGCCTGGGCCTGCTTGGCGTACTGGGCGGCCTGTTGGGCCGAGGCCTGGGCGGCCTGGGCCGAAGCGGCGGCCTTGGCGGCCCAGTCGGCGGCGGTGTTTGCGCTGGTGCGGGCCTGGTTGGCGTAGCTGGCGGCTTCGTCTGCGGCGCCGCGGGCGGTGGCGTACGACTGGGCGGCGTCGGCCGCGTGCTGGCGGGCGAGGGCGACCTGGCCGTCGATGGTGGCGAGGTAGGAGGCGATGGTGGCCACGTGGGTGGCGGTCAGCGCGTCGCGTTCGCGGGCCTTGATCAGGCCTGATTGCAGGAACGGCTCGAGACGGTCGGCGGGGCCGGACATGACGGCCTGGGCCGCTGCCTGGACTTCGGGGCCGCCGGTCGCTATCGCCTGGGTGACCAGGACGCGGTTGTCGTCCTGGCGGGCCTTGTACTGGCCGGTGGTCAGGAACGCTCGGACGTCGTCGATGGTGCCGTTCAGCGCCTTGCCGGCGGCCTCCTTCACGCCCGGGCCGCCCGCGGCCATGATCTGGGAGAGCTGGACGCGGTCGTCGTCGTCCTTGCCCGGGTACTGCCCGGTAGTCAGGAACGCGCGGACCTGCTCCGGCGTGCCGACGCTGGCGGTCTCCGCGGCCAGGCGCAGCTCGAGTTTGCCGGGGCCTTGGGCGATGGCGAGGGCGCTGGTGCGGTCGTCGTAGCTGCGGGCGGTGGTCAGGTCGGTGGTGAGGAAGGCCTGGACGGTGTCGTCGTCGCCTTCGAGGGCGCTCTGGGCGGCGGCCTTGGTCCAGGGGCCGGCGGAGTCCATGAGGCGCAGGGCTGCTTGGCGGCCCTTGAGCGCCGCGGTCTTGGGGTCGGTGCCGGCGGCAGTGGCGTCCTTGATCAGCTGCTCGGTGTCGGCGGCGAGCTGGGTGGCCTTGCCGGATTCCCAGGCGGCGGTCTTGGCCTTCTGGTCGGCCTGTCGGGAGGCTTCCTCGGCGGCGGCCATCTCGGCGGCCTGCTGGGCGGCCAGGAGTTCCGTGTCACTGGCGCGGGCGACGTCGGCGATCTTGTGGGCCTGCTCGGCGGAGCTCGCTGCGGAGTCAGCGGCGGCACTCGCGGCGGTAGCGGCGGCCTGGGCGGTGTTGGCCCAGGTCGCTGCGTTGCCGGCATGCGACGCCGCCTCGTCGGCCGCTGCCGCCGCCGCGTCGGCGTGCGCCGCGCCGGAGTTCGCGGCCCGTTGGGCGTCGGCGGCAGCGGCTGCGGCGTCGCCCGCGATCTTGACGGCGGCGTTGGCTGCGCGGGTGGCCTCGGCGGCCGCGCTCTTGGCGCGGGCTGCTGCCTGGCGGGCGCGGTCGGCGGCGCCGCCTGCCTCGTCGGAGTAGCCGGCCGCCTCCAGGGCGGCCTGGGCGGCGGCCGCGGCGTTGACGCCGGCGGAGGCGGCGGCCTGCGCGGCGATGCCGGCCTGGGCGGCGGCCCGGCCGGCCCACTGGCTGGCCTCGCCCGCGGTGCGGGCGTCGGAGGCGGCGTTGCGGGCGGTGACGGCGGCGTTGCGGGCCAGGTCGGCCTTGCTCGCGTCGCCGGCTGCCCCGCCGGCGGCGACCAGTGCCCGGGCGGCGGCGTCGCCGGCCTTGGTGGCGGCCGACGCGGCATCGGCCGCGGCGTTGGCGGCCTGGCGGGCTGCCTCGTTGGCGGCCTTGGCCGCGGTGGAGGCGGTCTGGGCGGCGGCTGCGGCCCGGGTGGCGGCGTCCGCCGCGCGCCCGGCGGCGTTGGAGGCCTGCCCGGCCGAGCCCTGGGCGGCCTTGGTCTCGGCGGCGGCGCGTTCGGCGGCTTCCTTGGCCAGCTTGGTGGCGTCCAGGGCCTTGCCGGCCGCGTCCTTGGCGGTCTGGGCCTGCTGCCCGGCCTGGGTGGAGGCGTTGGTCGTCAGGTCCGCCAGCTGGGCGACCGTCAGGGCCTCCTGGTCGTGGGCGGCGGCCGTCTGGTAGCCGTACTGGAGGAACAGCTGGACGTCTTCCATGGTGCCGTCCAGGGCGGCGCCGGCGGCCTTCTTCACCTCCGGACCGCCGGAGGCCATCAGCTGGGAGAGGTGGACGCGGTCGTCGTCGTTCCTGGCCTTGAACTGGCCCTCGTTCAGGAACGCCGTAACGTCTGTCAGGGAACCGTCCATGGCTTTGCCAGCGGCGTCCTTCACCCCTGGGCCGCCGGCCGACATGATCTGCGACAGGAGGACCCTCTGGTCATCTTCGAAGGCCTTCTTGAGGCCCTTGTCGAGGAAGGCCTTCAGGTCGGCCGCGGAGCCCCTGAGCGCGGCCATGCCGGCCTCACGCACACCGGGACCGGACTTCGCGACCAGCTCCTCGATCCGCGCCCTCAGGTCCTGGTCGGCTGCAGTCGCCTGACCGGAGGCCAGGAACGCCTTCAGGTCATCGCCGGAGCCGGTCAGCGCGCTCTCCGCGGCCCGGCGCACGGCCGGACCGCCGGCCTGCCAGGCCGCGACCGCCTTGACCCGCTCCTGGTTCGGCCCGGTCGCCAGTGGTATGTCCGCCGCCACGGCCGGTACGGTCAGCAGCCCTGTCAGCAGGCCGCCGGTCACGAGCCCGGCCGCGAGGCGCGACCGGGCCCGTGATGTCAAAGACATCCTCATCGAATTCCCAATCCACCCTTGTGCAGGGCGTGCAAGTGTCTGAGGGCCACCGGCGTGTCCGATCCGGTGGCCCTGGGAAGGGCCCGGAGCCGTGCGGCGGGGCGCTCGCGCCCCGCCGCGCTCATCCCCCTTCCGCCCCGCCGCTGCGGGTGGGGCGGCGGAGGGCATCCGTCCCTGTAGCGCGGGAGCGGTTTCGGCTCTGCTTCGGCCTGACGTGGGGTGCTGCCCCGTCGGGGGTGAGAAGTCCCGGTGCGCGGTACGGGGGAAGTGAGGGTCAGCGGGGCTCACCCCAGCCGATCTTCACGTTGTCGCCGTTGTCCATGCGGAGGTGGAACTCTCCGGTCGAGGGGCGCCAGACGCCGACGTTGGCGGGGCCCGCGTTGTCCCAGTTGCCGGAGACGGGGATGTCTCCGTTCTCGCCCCAGGCGACCTTCATGACGTTGCCGTCGTCCATGCGGAGGTGGAACTCTCCGGTCGAGGGGCGGTAGACACCGACGTTGTCCGGGCCACCGTCCCAGTTACCCGCGACCGGGATGTCACCGGCCTCACCCCAGCTGATCTTGACGAGACTTCCGTCATCCATCCGCAGGTGGAACTCGCCCGTCGACGGACGGTAGACACCGACGTTGTCCGGGCCACCGTCCCAGTTACCCACGACCGGGATGTCACCGGCTCCACCCCAGCTGATCTTGACGAGACTTCCGTCATCCATCCGCAGGTGGAACTCGCCCGTCGACGGACGGTAGACACCCAGGTTGTCGGCGCCCGCGTCGTCCCAGTTGCCGGAGACGGGTACGTCGCCGACCTCGCCCCACGGGGCCGTGACGAGGCTGCCGTTGTCCATCCGCAGGTGAAACTCCCCACTGGAGGGGCGGTAGATACCGACGTTGTCCGGGCCACCGTCCCAGTTACCCGCGACCGGGATGTCACCATGCACCGGCTGGATGGAGATCTGCTTGATCCAGCCGGCCAGGTCGTCGGTGCGCGAGCTGCGGGCGCCGGTGGCGGTGTCGGTGCTGTCGAGGCAGCCGTTCTGCCCGACGGTGATGGCGACCGCGGCGAGTTCGGACCCGCTGTTCGCCGTCCGCAGGAACGGCGCGCCGGTGTCACCCTTGCAGAGCGGCGCGCTGTCGCTTGCCGGGGTGGAGTCGATAGCGGTCGCGGTGACGGCCCCGACGGTGTGGGTGGCCGTGTGCGGCTTGCCCGGGACCCATTCGCCCTTGGTCCGGCCGTAGCCGACCGCTTGGAGGCTCTCGGTCGTAGCGGGGGCACCGGTGGTGACGACCGCCGGAGTCACACCGATGACGGACTTGCCGAGCCGGGCCATGACCAGGCCGCGGTCGGCGCGCGGGACCAGCTCAATGATGCCGATGTTCTGGCCACTGATCGTGACCGAGCTTTTGACCGCAGGTGTGCCGGCGGTGACGGCCGCCGGGTCGTCTGCGAAACAGCCGATCGCGGTGAGCACCCACTGCGGGTTCACCAGGGTCGCGGTACAGCCCCGCGAACCCGCGCGACCGGGCTGACCGACAGTCAGGGTGCCGACCGCGGGGTACTCCTTGTCCGGGGCAGGGCCAGCCGGTCCGTCAGTGGCGTTGAGCTCGAGCAGCGTAGTGGCGCTGCCCGCGGCCCCGCCTTCGCCGATCGGAGTCCAGACGTTCTTGGCGACGTCGAAGGTGGCGGCGTTGCCGTCGGTGCTCACCGTCGCCTTGACCGTGTGGTCATCGCCCTTGATGTTGTAGACCTTCGGGATCTCCAGGGCCAGGTACCCGGTCGGCCCGGTGATCTTGAAGCACACCTCGCTCGGGTTGGCCGCCCGGGTGAACAGCTCGACCAGGCCCGGGCCTGACGCGCAGTCGGCGAGCAGGATGTGCCCGTCCCCGGACTTCAGAGTGATGTTCCGCTCCGCGAGGATCTTCGCGGCACCCGGATATGAGAAATCCTCCACCGCCAGCGGCGCCGTGGCCTCAGCCGCCGAAGCCGCCATCGAACCGGCCATCACAGGTATTGCCAGAATGGCGGCAAGCGGCCATACCATTCTACGAACCATTCGCACAAGCACTCCCAAGAATGACATGCCAGGGAAGCGCTGACGCCCCCCAACGCACGCGAATTGCCGATCAGAGCTGCTGGCTCACGATCTTGATCCCAAAGACCGCCCGGTCCGCGGCATCAAGGCCTCTGGCAGCGGACATGCCGCCTTCGAGCAGCAAGGACGGCCCTCAGACTCGAATGAGTCACTTCAGATATTGATCCCAAAAAACAATATTGGTACTACGCAAGCACTGCTCAAACGCTCGTGGCCCGACCTGCAGGTTGCCGAGCGATTACGCCCTCAGCCGGTGGTGCCTTTCGGCTCGCGGCCACAGCCGTGGTGTCCGGCCGCCGCGACGGCCGGGTGCAACACTCGCATCCGAGGTCCGCCCCGCTCCGGTACAGGAGGAACCGGAGCCGTGGACTCGCCCACGGCGCCTGGTCCCCTGCGGCTCACCCGACCATCCCGAGCCGGAGCGATCACGACAAGAAGCACTCGCAGCTCCGCACGGTGATCCGCGTCATCCTCAAGTCCCCTCCTCTCCTTCCTCCGTACTGCAGACCTGCACGACTGCGTTCGATGCCGGACGTCGCCGCTGACCCGGAGGGAAGCTGGAGGCCCTCCGTCTGCACGGGTGTCGCCAGCCGTGCAGCGAAGACACCCGCCTGGTGCCGCCCGCTCCGGGAGCCGTGGCCGGCCCGATGGAGGGATCGTGACCGGGGGGCGTATCACGGAGATAACATGACGCGAAGATCGTTTCCGGACAGGCGCGGGGGCGCCTGGGCAGCTGGGGGGTAGCGGGTGCGCTTCACTGTCCTCGGTCCGATGACCGTTCACGACGGAGCCGAGGAACGGCTCGTGAGCGGGAGCAGACTCCGCTCGTTGCTGGCCGTCCTGCTGCTGCACGCCAACCAGCCCCTGTCCACGGACCGCCTCCAGGACATCCTCTGGCACGGCATCCCGCCCGCCTCCGGGACTGCGGCAGTACGAAACCTGGTGGCACGGCTTCGGCACGCACTCGCCGACGACACGGCCACCAGGCTGGCGGCGACGCCGCTCGGCTACCGGCTCCACGTGGCAGCCGGCGAACTGGACGGCCAGGTCTTCGACCGCCATATCGAGCTCGCACGGGCCGCCCTCTCGGCCGAGAACTGGAACTCCGTCAACCGCGAGACGAGCGCCGCGCTGGCCCTGTGGCGCGGAATCCCGCTCGCCGAACTGCCTGAACTCGACGAGGCACACGCTCCGCGCCAGCGCTGGCAAGAAGCACGGCTGCAAGCGCTGGAATGGCGCCTCGAGGCGCGCATACGCCTGGGCGGCTGCGCCGGCGTCGTCCCCGAGCTGACCCAGCTGGTCGACGAACACCCGCTTCGTGAAAAACTCCACCACCTGCTCATTCGCGCCCTCCACGAGGAAGGGCACCGAGCGCAGGCGCTCACCGCCTACCAGCATCTGCGTGCGACCCTGCGCGACGAACTCGGCATCGAGCCGAGCCCCACGGCGCGCATGCTTCACCAGGATGTCCTACGGTCAGGAACGTCCCCGGATCCGCACCCTGCACACGACCGAGCGCCGAGCCAAGCGATCGGAAGGCCGACTGCAACTGGTCTGATGCCCGCGAGGACTCCCACCGGCAGCAGGACGAAACCGGCGTCTGCGGGGGCGGCCCCCTACCAGAGCCGCACCATGAGGTGGACCGCTCAACTTCCCGCCGATACGGCCGATTTCACCGGACGTACGCACGAGTTGACCATCCTCGTCGACCGCCTGCGCGCCGCCGCGGACGACGGCACTGCCTGCACAACGGCCGTCACCGGCATGGGCGGCATCGGCAAGACAGCACTCGCCGTCCACGCGGCACATCAGGTGAAGACACACTTCCCCGACGGCCAGCTGTACGTGGACCTGCGGGGATTCGGAACAAGTGCCCCTCGCACCGCCCACGATGTCCTCGCCGGGCTGCTCACGCTACTCCTCCCGGATCGCCAAGGCCGGCCGCTGCCCGACGACACCGGCGACCGGGCGGCCCTTCTGCGCGGAGCCCTCGCGGGCCGCCGCGTCCTGCTCGTGCTGGACAACGCCCGCGACGCCGCCCAGGTCCTTCCCCTGCTCCCCGGCCAGGGCAACTGCGCAGCAATCGTCACCAGCCGCAACACCCTCGCCGCCGTGCCCGGTGCCCTCCAGGTACGCCTGGAGCCGCTCGACGTGGACGAGCAGCGGTCACTTCTGGCGGCGTCGTGCGGGCAGGAGCGCGTCGGGGCCGATCCCGATGGCGCGCTGCGGGTGCTGGCTGCCTGCGCGGGACTTCCCCTGGCGCTGCGTATCGCGGCGGCACGGCTGGCGGCACGGCCATCCTGGTCGCTCAGCGTCCTGGCACAGCAGATGGAGGGCAGCCGGCGTCTGGGCTCGCTGACGGTCGGGCATCTGGGTGTCCGGGCATCGCTGACACCGAGCTACCTCGCACTGCGCGACAGCCCGCAACCCGTGGAGCGGGAGACCGCACGGGTGTTCCGGCTTCTCGGGTTGTGGCCCGGTGTGGCTTTCGGGGTCCAGAGCGCCTCGGCGGTCGCGAACCTCCCGACCGCTGAAACCGAGGACATCCTCGAGCTCTTGGTGGACTTCCAGCTTCTGCAGAGTCCGGAGCCGCTGCGCTACCGGTTCCACGACCTGGTGGCCGAATTCGCCGCCGAACGCGCCCAGGACGAGGAGCCGGCCGATTCCCGCGACGCCGCGCGCACTCGCCTGATGGTCTGGTACGCAACCGCCCTCCAGGCCGCGAGTGCGGCCATGGCACCCGGGCAACGGAACAGCACCCCCGTGGTCGAGGCCCCGCCGGCTCCCATTCCCGCCTTCGACGGCCACGAACAGGCCCTGACCTGGTGCACCCGGGAGTACACCCACATCGCGGAGGCCATCCGCCAGGCGGCCTCCTCGACGCGCCCTGATCTGGCGTGGCGAATCGCCGCCCAGCTCGCTGGGCACGCCTCATCGCACTGGTGGACCGGCGACGCCGAGAACTGCATGCACCTGGCCCTGGCAATCGCCCGGAAGCACGGCGACCGAATCGGGCAGACCAGGATGCTCGAGACCATCGGGACGTGCCAACGCCGCGCAGGACAGTGGGAGCAGGCCCAGGCGTCACTCGGGACCGCGCTGGCCATCGCCGAGGAGCACGACGCCGACACCGTCACCTCAGTCCTGTGGCAACTCGCCTCGCTTCACGAGACCAGACCCGGCAGCGCCGCAGTCGAGTACGCCTCCCGAGCCTTCGCCCGGGAACAGGTCACGCGAACCCCGGATGAACCGATGATGCACTCCACCATGGGCTCCGCACTGCTGAACGCCGCGGACTTCCGCGGCGCCGAGTTCCACCTCCGCCAGGGACTCGCCCTCTGGCGCCGCCACGGCAATCTCAACAACATCGCCACCGTACTGTCCCGCCTCGGGGAAACCCTGGCCGGCCTCGATCGCCGCGAGGACGCCCTCACAGCCCTCCACGAAGCCACCACCATCCAACAGCGCGTCGGAAACGTCGCGTGCACCGCCGACTGCCTCATTGTCACCGCTCGTGTCCATCTCCGCTTCGACGCGCTGGAGGAAGCCCGCACCTGCTGCCAACAGGCTCTAGACATCGCCTCTCAACACGACCTGCAGGACCTGATCCAGCGGGCACTCGAAGGGCTCGCCCACATCGACGGGCACGACCGAGAGACAGTGCCAGGTGTGACCCACAGCTGAACCAGACACAGGCCCGGGTCCACCCCCCCGGCCTGCGAACAACGCCAGGCCGGCGTCACCCACGCCTTCCTCTACAACCACCCCGACCCGCGCGGACGCATCGAACACCTGGCGCGCGGACCGCGAACCGCGGTCCCAGGCGCTTCGGGACGCGGTCCAAGACGCGGGTAGGGACGCCGAGTAGCGGTTCCGTCCCACCGACCCTCATCGACGAGCGCCCCACCGTCGTTGAACTCCGGGAACGGGCCGGCGACTGGGAGGGCGATCTGATCACCGGCCGGAAGAACCGCACCGCCATCGCCACGCTCGTCGACCAGAACAGCTCTCCCCTTCCGTGTGATCAGAAACCGCGTCCCTGCCCGGAGAGGCGGGGGGAGGCGGGGTTGTCAGGGCGAGCGCCAGGCCACCTCCGTCGACGGTGGTGGCCGCGCCTCAAACCAGCCCGCCGTTCGGTAGGAGGGGGCCGGCGATGGCAGGACGGACAGGATCCAGCGGCCTGCCGGCGGGCACGGGTCGCCGGGGAGGTCGCATCGATCAGCTCGACGAGCCCCGGCCGCCCGTCCAGTACGACCTCTCAGACGATGTGGCCTGCGGGCAGAGCCCTCACCTGCGGCGACCAGATCGGTTGAGACGCCTGGCTGCCGGGAATCCCAATTGATCTGGTCCGGGGCGCTTGGGTGCCGGGTGCTGTCTCGGTCGATCTCGTTCGGCTCTGCCGTTTCGCTCTGGCTGGTCTCGTTAGAATCTTCTGATCATGGACGTGATGACGGGGAATGAGATGATCGCCATCCCGCCGGGGCAGGTGACGCTGTCGGACCGGCGGACGCAACGCACTTGGTCGGTTGAGCTTGCGCCCTACGAGCTCGCGGCATTCCCGGTCACCCAGGCGTTGTACGCACAGATCACAGGTCAGCGGCCGAGTGCCGCCCATGGCGACCAGTTGCCCGTCGAGTGCGTCTCCTGGTGGGACGCGGCGCGGTTCTGCAACGCCCTGTCCCAGCGCGACGGGTTCACGCCCGCGTACCAGCTCCACGCCGACGACGAAAATGTCGAGTGGGACGCGTCCGCCGACGGGTACCGGCTGCCGACCGAAGCCGAGTGGGAGCACGCCTGCCGTGCCGGTACGGCGGGGCCGCGGTACGGGGAGCTCGACGAAATAGCTTGGTACCGCGGTAACTCGCACGAGCGCATCCAGGACGTGGGCGGCAAACGCCCCAACTCGTGGGGGATCCACGACATGCTCGGCAACGTGTGGGACTGGTGTTGGGACGTCTACGACGCCGAGGTCTACGGCACCTACCGGGTGCTCCGTGGCGGTGGTTGGTTCGATGAGCACTGGAGTTGCCGGGCCTCCGCGCGGCGCCGCAGCCACCCGACCTTCCAGGTCGACGACGTCGGATTCCGGATCGCGCGTTCCCTCGTGTGACGACCGGTTCGCGTCCGTCCTCAGACGCAATAGCCGCCGATGGAGCGGCCTGGGGGGACTCGATCATCTGCGACATCGCGCGAATCGGTCCCATTCGCTTGAGGCGCGGATCACCCGTAGGCGGTGCCGTTCGCGGCGGCGCCGCCGTGCAACTGGTGGAGCTGCTCGGCGGTCGCCAGGGTGAAGCGGTGGAGCGACACCTGGACGTCGTGGTCGGTCTCCAGATCCCCGTGCACGAACGTGTTCCGCTCGTCCGCCCCTCGGTCAGGTGTCGGGCCACTGCTAGGGCAGGTATTCGGTCGTGATCAGTGGGCCCGGGTGAGGTCCTTGATCCAGATGACCGCGCCGCGGAGGTGGAGGCCGGCGAGGTAGCTCTC
>NZ_JBHXTG010000056.1:18341-62837 GCF_042677465.1 Kitasatospora sp. NPDC127111 | reverse complement strand
GGTGCGGACGGGAACACCCGTCCGCACCGGCCGCCCGTGCCGGTCACCGCCTCAGGAGGCCGGGATGGTCCCCAGCCGGCCGGCGTGGAAGTCCTCCATCGCCTGCTGGAGTTCGCGGTGGCTGTTCATCACGAACGGGCCGTAGTGGGCGACCGGCTCGCGGATCGGCTGCCCGCCGAGGAGGACGACCTCGAAGTTGGCGCTGCGGGTGTCCTGGGCGTCGTCGGCCCGGATGGTGAGCGAGTCCCCATCGCCGAAGACGACCGCCTGTCCCATGTGGAACGGGCGCCGCTCCGCCCCCGCCGAACCGCTGCCGGCGAGGCCGTACGCCAGGCCGTTGAAGTCGGCCCGCCAGGGCAGGGTGACCTGGGCGCCGGGGTTCACGGACACGTGGATCATCGTGATGGGCGTGTGCGTGGCGCCGGGGCCCCGGTGGCCGGCGATGTCACCGGCGATCAGCCGGACGAGCGCGCCGCCGTCCTCCGACGCGAGCAGCTTCACGCTGCCGCCCCGGATGTCCTGGTACTTCGGCGCGATCATCTTGTCCGCGGCGGGCAGGTTCACCCACAGCTGCAGCCCGTGGAACAGGCCGCCGGACATGACGAGCGACTCCGGCGGGGTCTCGATGTGCAGCAGGCCGGAGCCGGCCGTCATCCATTGGGTGTCGCCGTCGGTGATGACGCCACCGCCCCCGTGCGAGTCCTGGTGCACGAAGGTGCCGTCGATGATGTAGGTGACCGTCTCGAAGCCCCGGTGCGGGTGCCAGGGGGTCCCCTTCGGCTCTCCGGCCGCGTAGTCCACCTCGCCCATCTGGTCCATCATGATGAACGGGTCCAGGTACTTCTGGTTGATCTTGGCGAAGGCGCGGCGGACGGGGAAGCCCTCGCCCTCGAAGCCTTCCGGCGCGGTCGAGACGGCCAGCACCGGGCGCGGCCGGGCGCCTTCGGCGGGAGCCGCGACGCGCGGCAGAACGAGCGGGTTTTCGACGGTCACGGCGGGCATGTCGGCCTCCTCCGGGGGGTTCCTCTGGCCTACGTCCACGAGATTAGTTCAATCCTCAACAAGAAGCAAGTTGAACTTTGAACTATGTGGGGACGGCTGAGCCGCGCTGCACCTCCATGGTGGTCTAGCCGTACATCCGGCGCATGGTGAAGTCGACCATCTGCTCGACCGCCTTGGCGTCGAACACCATCCGGTGCTCGCCCTCCATGTCCAGCGCGAAGCCGTAGCCGGTCGGCAGCAGGTCGAGGACCTCGGCGCCGGTGACGGTGAAGTGCTTGGAATCCTTGCCGGCGTACCGGCGCAGCTCCTTCAGCGAGCTGAACATCGGGATGACCGGGGTCGGCGTGTTGTGCAGCGCCAGGAAGCCGGGCCGGTCGCCGCGCGGGCAGTGCACCTTCGAGGTGATGAAGATGGCCTGGAAGTCCTCCACCGCCATCGACCCCGTGGTGAAGGCCCGGACGGCGTCCGCGAGCGACGGCGGCGACGGCTCGGGGTAGAGGGACTGCTGCTGCGACGCCTGCGGCTGCTCGCCGTACGGGCCGGGGCCGGGCATGCCGTTCATTCCCGGCTGCGGTCCCGCCTGCTGCTGGTAGGGATCGCCCGGGTATGCGTTCTGGTCATAGCCGTACACACGGACAGGCTATCGGGAGCGCACCCGCCCGCGCTGGCGCCGATCCTGACAAGGAGTGGTCGCCCCGCCTTGTGGGACGTGACCACGTTCATAGCGGATTCACCGCCAGGGGCTTGAAACAAGTTACCGCTGGGTAGCATCATGATGCCTACTGGTGGGTACGGGGCGCCCGAACGCGGCGGTCTCCCGGAAGCGACGAACCGGAGAAAACGGCCATGGGTCACTACAAGTCCAACCTGCGGGACGTGGAGTTCAACCTCTTCGAGGTGTTCGGCCGCGACCAGGTGTACGGCACCGGACCGTTCGCCGACATGGACGTCGAGACCGCGAAGAACATCCTGAGCGAGATCGCCCGTCTGGCCGAGAACGACCTCGCCGCGTCCTTCGCCGACACCGACCGCAACCCGCCGGTCTTCGACCCGGAGACCAACACCGCGCCGATCCCGGCCTCGTTCAAGAAGAGCTACCAGACCTTCATGGACGCCGAGTGGTGGCGCCTGGGCATCCCGGAGTCGATCGGCGGCCAGGTCACCCCGAACTCGCTGATCTGGGCCTTCGCCGAGCAGATCCTCGGCTCGAACCCGGCCATCTGGATGTACTCCTCCGGCCCGGCCTTCGCCGGCGTCATCGCCGAGGAGGGCACCCCGGAGCAGCTGGAGATCGCCAAGCGGATGACCGACCGCCTCTGGGGCTCCACCATGGTGCTCACCGAGCCCGACGCGGGTTCGGACGTCGGCGCCGGCCGCACCAAGGCGATCAAGCAGGAGGACGGCTCCTGGCACATCGAGGGGGTGAAGCGCTTCATCACCTCGGGCGAGCACGACATGTCCGAGAACATCATCCACATGGTGCTGGCCCGCCCCGAGGGCGGCAAGCCGGGCACCAAGGGCCTGGGCCTCTTCATCGTCCCGAAGTTCGACTTCGACTGGGAGACCGGCGAGCTCGGCGAGCGCAACGGCGTCTACGCCACCAACGTCGAGCACAAGATGGGCCTCAAGGCCTCCAACACCTGCGAGATGACCTTCGGCGCCAAGCACCCGGCCAAGGGCTGGCTGCTCGGCGAGACCGTCGACGGCATCCGCCAGATGTTCAAGATCATCGAGTTCGCCCGCATGATGGTCGGCACGAAGGCCATCGCCACCCTCTCCGCCGGCTACCTGAACGCCCTCGAGTACGCCAAGGAGCGCGTGCAGGGCGCCGACATCTCGCAGTTCCTGGACAAGACCGCCCCGCGCGTCACCATCACCCACCACCCGGACGTGCGCCGCTCGCTGCTGACGCAGAAGGCCTACGCCGAGGGCATGCGCGCGCTGGTCCTGTTCACCGCGTCCACCCAGGACGACATGCTGGCCGCCAAGCTGCGCGGCGAGCGCGACGAGGCCGCCGAGCGCCTGAACGACCTGCTGCTGCCGATCGTCAAGGGCTACGGCTCCGAGAAGTCCTACGAGCAGCTCGCCCAGTCCCTGCAGACCTTCGGTGGCTCCGGCTACCTGCAGGAGTACCCGATCGAGCAGTACATCCGCGACGCCAAGATCGACACCCTGTACGAGGGCACCACCGCGATCCAGGGCCAGGACTTCTTCTTCCGCAAGATCGTCAAGGACGGCGGCCAGGCGCTCACCGCGCTGTCCGAGCAGATCCAGAAGTTCCTCGCCACCGCCGAGGGCGGCGACGCCCTGGCCGCCGAGCGCGAGCTGCTCGCCAAGGCCGCCGGCGACCTGGAGGCCATCGTCGGCAAGCTGCTGGCCGACCTCTCCTCGGTCGAGCAGGACGTCAAGAACATGTACAAGGTGGGCCTCAACACCACCCGCCTGCTGCTGGTCTCCGGCGACGTCGTGGTCGGCTGGCTGCTGCTGCGCCAGGCCGCGGTGGCCCTGGCCAAGCTGGAGGCCGGCGCCTCCGAGAAGGACGTCCCCTTCTACCAGGGCAAGGTCGCCGCGGCCCGCTTCTTCGCGAAGAACGTGCTGCCGACCATCACCCCGCAGCGCCTGATCGCCGAGGGCATCGACAACGAGATCATGGAGCTGGCGGAGGAGGCGTTCTGACGACGCCCGCCCGTCACGCGCGGCCCGCCCTTCCCGGGCGCGCCGCGCGCGGCACCTCCTCGACCGCCTGACCCACCCTCACGCCGGAGGGCCCGGTTCTCCGACCGGGCCCTCCGGCGTTTTCCGCGCCTCCGGAACGGCCGCCGTGAGGCGGCGTCAGCCGGCGCCGCGGGGCCTGCGGATGACCCTGTGCGACGGGTATGCACCGTTCGGTACGCGTACGTCTGGTGGAGGGAGTTCACGTTTCTGTCAGCGTTGTGCATCCGTTGGGGCGTTCCGAGTGTCATGTCCGTGTACGGGCATATGCTCAGGGGGCGAAGCCGACTCCCTGACCGGCTTTCGGCCCTCCCTCGACCCAGGAGCAGCATGTCGACCGCCGCCCGCCCGGCCTTCTTCGACCGGACGCACACCGATGACCTGATCGCCTTCCTCGGTACCTCACCGTCGCCGTACCACGCGGTCGCCAGCGCCGCGGAGCGGCTGGAGAAGGCGGGTTTCCGGCAGGTCGCCGAGACGGACGCCTGGGACGCCGTCGCCGGTGGCCGCTACCTGATCCGGGGCGGCGCGCTGATCGCCTGGTACGTGCCGGAGGGCGCCGGGCCGGAGACGCCGTTCCGCGTGGTCGGCACCCACACCGACTCGCCGAACCTGCGGGTCAAGCCGCTTCCGGACACCGGCTCCGCCGGGTGGCGGCAGGTCGCGGTGGAGATCTACGGCGGCGTGCCGCTGAACACCTGGCTCGACCGGGACCTCGGCCTGTCCGGGCGGCTCGCGCTGCGCGACGGCAGCCGCCGGCTGGTGCAGCTGGACGAGCCGCTGCTGCGCGTGCCGCAGCTGGCGATCCACCTCGACCGGCAGGTCAACGAGGGGATGAAGCTCGACAAGCAGCGCCACCTCACCCCGATCTGGGGCCTGGGCCCGGTCGACGAGGGCTCGCTGATCGCGTACGTCGCGCAGCGGGCCGGCGTCGAGGCCGCCGACGTGGCCGGCTGGGACCTCATGACGCACGACGTGCAGCCCGCCGCCTACCTGGGCCGCGACCGCGAGCTGCTCGCCGGTCCGCGGCTGGACAACCTGCTCTCGGTGCACGCCGCCACCGCCGCCCTGGCCGCCGTGGCCACCGCGGCCGCGACGGACGGCCTCGCGCTGCCGTACATCCCGGTGCTGGCCGCCTTCGACCACGAGGAGACCGGCAGCGAGTCGGACACCGGCGCGCAGAGCCCGCTGCTCGGCAACGTGCTGGAGCGCACCGTCCACGCCCGTGGCGGCAACCCCGAGGACCGCGCCCGGGCGCTGGCCGGCACCGTGTGCCTCTCCTCCGACATGGGCCACGCCGTCCACCCGAACTACAGCGAGCGGCACGAGCCGGGGCACCACCCGATGCCGAACGGCGGGCCGATCCTCAAGGTCAACGTCAACAACCGGTACGCCACCGACGGCGTCGGCCGGGCGGTGTTCGCGGCGGCCTGCGAGAAGGCCGGCGTGCCGTGGCAGACCTTCGTCTCCAACAACGCCATGCCCTGCGGGACGACGATCGGCCCGATCACCGCGGCCCGCCTCGGCATCGCCACCGTGGACTGCGGCATCGCGGCGCTCTCCATGCACTCGGCGCGCGAGCTCTGCGGCGCGGAGGACCCGTACCTGCTGGCGAGCGCGATCAAGGCCTTCCTGGAGGGCTGAACGGGCTGAAGGCGTGTCCGACGCGCCCAAGGACGGGGACGGGGCCCGCACGCGACGTGCGGGCCCCGTCCCCGTCCGGCTGTGGCGCTCCGGGCCTACTCCATGCCGGCCAGCACCAGCGGCAGCCGGCGCGCGCCGTCCGCGGCCAGCTTCACCGGCACGCCCCAGTCCTGCTGGTGGACGTGGCAGGCCGGGTACTCGATCTCCGGGTCGTCGTCGCAGGACGCGGCCATCGCCGAGACGTGCAGCACGCCCTCGGCCACCAGGTCGGAGAGCACCAGCTCGCGGGAGAGCGCGGAGTCCGCGCCGGCACCGGAGACCAGCAGCTCCGGCGGGGTGGAGCTGACCAGCAGCCGGGTGGACGGGCCGTAGCGCTCGTCCAGCTTCTGGCCGGTCGGCGCCCGGAACACCACGTCCAGCCGGAACGCGCCCGGTGCGACCTCGGTGGCGGCCCGCTGGGTGCGGTGCGCGACCGACTCGACCCGCACCGCCTCCTCGGGCAGCCGCAGCCTGGTCAGCCGGTGGCGGGCCGACTCGACCACCACGATGTCGCCGTCCACCAGGACGGCCCCGGACGGCTCGCGCAGGTCGGTGGCCAGCGTGCTGACCTCGCCGCTCGCCGGGTCGAAGCGGCGCAGCGCGTGGTTGTAGGTGTCGCTGACCGCGATCGAGCCGTCGGGCAGCACGGTGACGCCGAGCGGGTGCTGGAGCAGCGCCTGCCCGGCCGCGCCGTCGCGGTGGCCGAAGTCGAACAGGCCGGTGCCGACGGCGGTGTGGACGGTCCTCGTGTCCCGGGCGACCCAGCGGAGCGCCGAGGTCTCCGAGTCGGCGACCCAGAGCCGCTCGCCGTCCGCCGAGACGGCCAGGCCGGAGGGCTGGGCGAACCAGGCCTCGGCGGCCGGACCGTCGACCAGGCCCTCGTTGGTGGTGCCGGCCGCGACGCCGACGGTGCCGGCCTGCGGGTCGTACGCCCAGAGCTGGTGGACGCCGGCCATGGCGATCCACACCGTGCCGTCGAACCAGGCGACGTCCCACGGGGAGGAGAGGTCCACGTCGCGGGCCGGGCCCTCGGTGGCGGAGCCCTGCCACCACTGCTTGCCGGTGCCGGCCAGGGTGGTCACCCGGCCGTCCGCGAGCCGGACGCCGCGCAGCGCGTGGTTGACGGTGTCGGCGACGATCACGTCGAAGCCCAGCTCGTCACGGGCGGGGCCGGGCAGCAGGGCCAGCCCCTGCGGCTCGCTGAACCGGGGGTCGGTGCCGTCCACCAGCCCGCGCACGCCGTCACCGATCCGGCGGACGACCGTCTCGCCGTCCTCGGCCAGCTCGACCAGCGAGTGGTGGCCGGAGTCGGCCACCAGGTAGTGGCCGTCCGGCAGCCGGAGGGCCTTGCCGGGGAACTTGAGGGCGCCCTCGGTGGGCTCGGGCGCCACGTACGGGCCGTCGCCGCGGCGCAGCGTGCCCTTGGCGGCGTGCTCGGCCTCCAGCTCCTCCACCAGCCGCGCGATGGCGTGGGCGTGCCCCTCGCCGGCGTGCTGCGCGACCACGTACCCCTCCGGGTCGATCACCACCAGCGTCGGCCAGGCGCGGACCGCGTACTGCTTCCACGTCGCCAGTGCCGGGTCGTCCAGCACCGGGTGGTGCACCTCGTACCGCGCCACGGCGTCCACCACGGCCTGGTGGTCGGCCTCGTGCACGAACTTGGGGGAGTGCACGCCGACGATCACCACGGTGTCGCGGTGCTTCTCCTCCAGCTCCCGCAGCTCGTCCAGGACGTGCAGGCAGTTGATGCAGCAGAAGGTCCAGAAGTCCAGGATGGTGATCTTGCCCCGGAAGTCGGCGAGCGTCAGCTCCTTGCCGCCGGTGTTCAGCCAACCGCCTGCCCCGACCAGCTCGGGGGCGCGTACACGTGCACGAGATGCCATAACCCCATCAAACCGCACGGGGGGTGTTCGCATTCCGGGTGGCCGCCGCGAACCCCGCGCTCGGGAGCCCCGCGCTCGGGAGCCCCGCTCTACCGCGGGCGGCCGGCCAGGGCCGGTTCGGTGGGGGATCCGGTGCCGGGCTGCCGGGCGGGGGCGGCCGGGCGGTCGCCGGTGGAGCGGCGGTCGAGCCACGCGATCAGGCGGCGGCCGACCTCGATCATCGGCGTCTCCACCCGGCGGTGCAGCGCGTCGGCGGCGAACAGCGCGACCGCGCAGGCGGCGGCGGCGAACTGCGGGGTCTGCCCGGGGATCCACGGCGCCAGGGCGGCGGTGACGGGCACGGCGGAGGCCTGGAGCAGGTAGAGGCCGTAGGAGCGCTCGCCGACGAAGACCAGCGGGCGCTGCGAGAGGATCCAGCGGCCCGGACCGGGGCCCAGCAGGGTGGGCAGCAGGAGGGCGACGCCGATGCCGTAGAGGAAGATGGCGGGCGGTTCACCGCCGAAGTGGGCGGTCAGCCGCGGCAGGTTCCAGTGCAGGACGAGGAACCCGGCGCCGACCGGCAGCCCGACGGCCGGGTGGGTCAGCGGGCTCATGACCGCGAAGCCGCGACGGCTGTGCAGCACGACGGCGAGCAGGGCGCCGATCAGCAGCACCGAGTAGTGCAGCCCCATCCCCTTCCAGATCTCGTTGTACGGCACGAGGGTGAGGACGATGGCCGCCACGGCGAGCGGGATGCGCAGGCGGTGGGAGACCAGGCTGACCAGGATCAGCGCGAGCGGCCAGACCAGGTAGAACTTCTGCTCGATGCCGATGGTCCAGGTGTGCAGGTACGGGGTGTCCCCCGCCAGGTGGTACTCGTTCATGAAGCCGAGGTAGTGCGGCAGGTGGTCCATCAGGACGTTCCAGCCGTACCCGGACCGGTAGACCGCGATCATGGTGATCAGCAGTCCGATGTAGTACAGCGGCACTATGCGGAAGATCCGCCGGAGGTAGAAGTTCCGCAGCGAGATCCGCCCGGTCCTGTCCTTCTCACGGAGCATCAGCGTCGTGATCAGGAAGCCGGAGAGGACGAAGAAGGTGTGGACGCCGATCCAGCCGGAGAGGAACCGGGACTGCGGGCCGCCGTAGTGGAAGAAGACCACGATCACGGCGGCGATGGCGCGCAGGCCGTCCAGTGCGTCGAACCTCCTCATCGCGAGGAATTCGGCGTGGGTCAGTCTGCGCATGGCGGGTCTCCGGGCAGGACGGGGGCGCCGTCGGGGCACCTGCGGGGGGCGCCCTCGGTCAGGGCACCGACATCATGACCGACCCTGACGGTTCTTGACCATCCGGTGGTGGACTGTGACGGTTCCGTGTGCGGCGGACCGTCGGGCCGGGAGACCCGGGGAGGCGTCGGCCCTCGGCGGATGACGCGCGGGAGGAGGCGGCGCCCTCCCGGCCGAGCAGCGGCCCGGTACGGGAGGGGCCCCGGTTCCCTGCCCGGGCCGGGGTGCCATGGGATATGTTTTGCCGATCTTTGACCGACGGACCCCGGGGGCAGACAACCGTGAACGACATCCTGCACGGACTCGGCGTGGCGGCCGCCTTCGGCGGCGTCGGCGTGTTCCTGCTGCTCCTCGGCGTCGGCCTGGTGGACGTGCTGACGCCCGGGAAGCTGGGCCACCAGATCTGGGTCGAGCGCAACCGCAACGCCGCCGTGCTGCTCAGCTCGGCGCTGCTCGGCATCGGCGGCATCGTCTTCACCGCGATCCTCTACACCTACGAGGACTTCGGGAAGGGCCTGCTCTCCACCGTCTGCTTCGGCCTGCTCGGGCTGGTGCTGATGGCCGTCGCGTTCTGGGTGGTGGACCTGCTCACGCCGGGCAGGCTCGGCGCCATCCTGGTCGACCCCGAGCCGCACCCGGCGGTCTGGGTCTCGGCCAGCTGCAACCTCGCGGTCGCGGCCATCGTGGCCGCGGCGATCGCCTGACGGCACCCGCCTCCGAGGCTCTGCCTTCGAACCCCCGCCCGCGGGGCGCCGGGACGGACCCTAGCCCGCCGAGCGGTCGGTGACCGGGCGGCGGCGCTGGGCCGGGTCGCTGAGGGTGTGCGGCTGCCAGGCGCCGTCCGGGTGGTAGAGGTCGGTGCCGGGCGGGACGATCGCGTCGATCCGGTCGAGAGCGGCGTCGTCCAGGACGAGGTCGGCGCCCTTGAGGGCGGCCGCCAGCTGCTCCCCGGTCCGCGGGCCGATGATCACCGAGGTGACCGCCGGGTGGGCCAGCGGGAAGGCCAGCGCCAGCTCGGGCAGGGTCCGGCCGAGCTCCTCGGCGAGCGCGGTGAACTCCTCGACGGCGTCCAGCTTGGCCGCGTTGCCCGGCAGCGCCGGATCGAACCGGGCCGGGGTGAGGGCGGCCCGGCCGGTGCCGAGGTCGATCGGCCGCCCCTTGCGGTAGCGGCCGGTGAGGAAGCCGGAGGCGAGCGGGCTCCAGGTCAGCGCGCCCATGCCGAGCCGCCGCACCACCGGCAGCACGTCCCGCTCGACGCCGCGGGCGAGCAGCGAGTACGGCGGCTGCTCGGTGCGGAAGCGCGGCAGGCCGCGGCGTTCGGCGACGTGGTGGGCCTCGACCAGCTGCTCGGCGGGGAAGGTCGAGCAGCCGAAGGCGCGGATCTTGCCCGCCCGGACGAGGTCGCCGAGCACCGAGAGGGTCTCCTCGACGTCGGTCGTGTGGTCGGGCCGGTGGACCTGGTACAGGTCGATCCAGTCGGTCCGCAGCCGCCGCAGGCTCTCCTCGACCTCGCGGACGATCCAGCGCCGCGAGTTGCCGCCCCGGTTGCGGCCCTCGCCCATCGGGAAGTGCACCTTGGTGGCGAGCACGACGTCCTCGCGGTTGCCCCGGCTCTGCAGCGCCTTGCCGACGATCTCCTCGGACTCGCCGGCCGAGTACATGTCCGCGGTGTCGACGAAGTTGACGCCCTCGTCGAGGGCGGTGTGGATGATCCGGGCGCAGTCGTCGTGGTCGGGGTTGCCGACCGCGCCGAACATCATCGTGCCGAGGCAGTAGGCGCTCACCTCGATGCCGGTGCCGCCGAGGACGCGGTAGCGCATGGTTCAAGTCCCCCTGGTCTGGTGGTTGCCGCCCGTCCCGGTCGGGACCGCGGTGCTCAGGCCCCGACGCTAGAGGCTGGAGTGCGCTCCAGGGCAAGGCCGTTCCGCCCGGGCGCGGCCCGTCCCCCCGGAGGGGGAGCCGGTCCTCCGGGCGGCCGAGGTCCGGGCGGGGCGGCCGGTGCGAGCGTGGGGGCATGACGACGGGTCGGTGGCAGGCGGGACGGGCGGCGGGCGGCCGGGGCGCGCCCGGGTGGGCGGGGGACGGCTCGGGGCTGGCCGTTTGGGGCGGGGCGTACGCGGGCTTGGGGGCCGGCTACGCGGGGAGCGGGACGGCGCTGTTCGGCGCGGTCTGGACGGGGTGGGCGGTCGCGGCGGTCGGCGTCGCCGCCGCCCTCGCCGGGGCGGTGGTGCGGGTGCGGGGGCCGCGGCCACTGCTCCGGCCGGTGCTCTGGGCGCTCTGCGGGCTGGCCGTCGCGGGGGCGTTCGGCCTGCTGATGGACGTCATCACGCTGGTCTTCGGCCAGGGCGTGGACAGCGGGCCGGGCGCGGCCCAGCACGCGTCGTCCGCGCTCGGCGCCGTTCTGCTGGCGGCCACCGCCGGCACCGGCCGGCCGGGCGTTCGGACGGCCGCGGACCCGCACTCCGCCCTGGCCCCGGTGCCGACCGCGGCCCCGGTGCCGACCGCGGCCCCGGGGCCGGTCCAACTCGCGGCGCTGTCCGGGACCTTGGCCTTCGTGCCGTACATCGGGATGAAGCTGACCTGGGCGCTCGGCGGCACCTTCGCCGGCCTCAGCGGCGCCGAGACGCTGGCCGCTGCGAAGCGCAACGGCGCCTCCGGGCTCTGGCTCACCCTGCAGTCCTGGGGCGTGGACGGGACCGCGCTGCTGGCGGCGCTCGGCGTGTTCCTGCTCTGGGGCCTGGTCCGCCCGTGGGGGCTGGTCTTCCCGCGCTGGACCCTGCCGCTGCGCGGCCGCCGCGTCCCGCGCTGGCTGCCGCTCACCCCCGCTCTGCTCGGCGCCGCCACGCTCGCGCCGTACGGGATCTTCGGCGTCGGTTACTCGGCGCTCGCCACGACGGGCGTGGTGACCGTGCCGCGCGGGGACTTCCCGACCGAGGCGGACGTGCTGCTGGTCTGCTGGATCGGCCTCGGTGCCTTCGCCGTCTACGGCGTGGCCCTGGCGGTCGCCGCCCGCTCGTACTGGCGCCGCTCGGGCTGACGGCTTCGGCCTGACGCCGTCGGCCTGACCGCCGAGGCGACCGTTTTGCGGAACCGGCAACAAAGCTTGCCGCCGCCTCGGGGGCCGTCGCAGCCTGGCGGTGGAGGTGGCCGCCGCACGAGGACGTCGACCAGGCGCTCACCGCCGCCTCGCTGTGAAGCCGGCCCCGATCCGAACGGAGTACGCCATGCGCACCCCCGCCCAGCACCACGGCCACCAGGGCCACGCCCACCACGCCCACCCCGGCCCGCACGATCACCACGCGTCCTCGGCCGACACGGACTGGTCGGCGCTCGCCGTCCTCCTGGAGCGCGAGGGCGAGCTGCACACCCCCGCCTTCACCCGCGCCGCGCAGTGGCTGAGCGACCTGCTGGACGGCGCCCCCGTCGGCCGGGTGCTCGACGTGGGCAGCGGCCCGGGTGTGGTCGCGGGCCTGCTGGCCGACGCCTTCCCGGCCGCCGAGGTGGTCGCCGTCGACCGGTCGCCCGCCCTGTTGGAGCGCGCCCGGACCCGCTCCGGCGGCCGGCTCGCCACCCGTCAGGCGGACCTGCCGGCCGAGTTCGGCCTGCTCGGCACCGCCGACCTGGTCTGGTCGTCCAACGCCGTCCACCATCTCGGGGACCAGCAGGCCGCGTTGACCGCCCTGGCCGGCGCGCTGCGCCCGGGCGGTCTGCTCGCCGTCGCCGAACGCGGGCTGCCGCTGCGCTTCCTGCCGCGCGACATCGGCCTCGGCCGCCCCGGACTGCAGGCCCGGCTGGACGCCGCGCACGAGGACGCCTTCACCGCGATGCGCGCCGAACTCCCGGGTGCCACGGCCGAGGTGGAGGACTGGCCGGCCATGCTGGCCGGGGCCGGCCTCGTCCCGGCCGGTTCGCGCACCTTCCTGGTGGAGTGGCCGGCCCCGCTGCCGGCCGCCGCCCGCGAGCACCTGCACGCCCAACTCGACCGGCGCCGCGCGCAGGTGGCCGGGGGCCTGGACGCCGAGGACCTCGCGACCCTCGACGCCCTGCTGGACCGGGACGCCCCGACCGGCGTCCTCAACCGGCCCGACGCCTTCTACCTCACCGCCGTCACCGTGCACACCGGCCGGAAGGCGGCCGACGCGGGCTGAGCCGACGGCGGGGACGGGGTGGGCGCCGGCCGGGCCGCCCGCCGCCGTCAGAACCCGGACGCCAGCTTCAGCGTGACGGCGCCCGCGATGATCGAGGCGAAGGAGAGCAGCTTCGGCAGGGTGATCCGCTCCTTGTAGAGCAGGGCGCCGAAGACGACGGTGCCGATCGAGCCGAGCCCGGTCCAGATGGTGTACCCGACGCTGACGTCCAGCGTCCGCAGCGCGAGGCTGAGGGTGAAGATGCCGCCCGCGGCCGCGACCAGGGTGAGGACGGACGGCCAGAGCCTGGTGAAGCCGTGCGTGGCGTTGGTGCCGAGGGCGAAGGCGATCTCGAAGACGACGGCGATCGCGAGGAAGAGCCAGGCCATGGTGGTGCACTCCTTCGTGGGACGGGCGGGGCTTGGTGGTGGCGGGAGCCGGGGGTCAGCCGACGGGCTGGTGCCGGGGCGTCGGGCTCGCCGGCTGCTCCGAGGCCCGCCCGGTCGCCCGCGCGGCCGCCGGTCCGTCGGCCGCCGTGCCGAACCGGTCGGCGAGCTTCAGGCCGAGCACCCCGCCGATGATCAGGACGAAGGCGACGACCTTCCCGGCGTTCATCGATTCGTCGAAGATCACCGTGCCGAGGACGACGGTGCCGACCGAGCCGATCCCGGTCCAGACGGTGTAGCCGACGCCGACGTCGAGGGTCTTGAGGGCGAGGCTGAGGAAGAAGATCCCGCCCGCGGCGGCCGCGGCCGTCAGCAGGGACGGGCCCAGCTCGGTGAAGCCGTGCGTGGCGTTGGTGGCGAGCGCGAAGACCACCTCGAAGACCGAGGCGATGAGCAGGTAGATCCAGGCCATGGGAACGGAAACCCCCCGGGTCGCAGTCATTGCATGTATGTGCAAATTGTTTCCGGCTGGGCAAGAGCATGCATGTACAAGTAACCTGTGTCAACCGTCGCACCCGGTGAGGAGCCGCCCCCATGTCCACGGAACCCAGCCCCACCAGCGGTGATGCGGACGCCCGGATGTGGAGCCGGCTCACCGCTCTGCACGCCCACGTCGAGGGGCGCCTCGCCACCGCCCTCCAGCGCCGGCACGGCCTGGGGCTCTCCGAGTACCGCGCCCTCGGCTTCCTCGCCGAAGCCCCCAGGGGCGAGCTGCGCATGCAGGACCTCGCCGCCGGGCTCGGCCTCAACCAGAGCTCGGTCACCCGTCTGGTCGCCCGCCTGCACGCCGCGGACTTCAGCTACCGGGACTCCTGCCCCGACGACAAGCGCGGCGTCTACACCGTCATCACCGCCGCCGGCCGCGCCCGCCACCAGGAGGCCCGCACCACCTACGAGGAGACCCTCAGCGCGGCCCTGGACGAGGAGGTCGCCGCCGCCCCCGACCTCGCCCCGCTGCTCGGCACGGCCCGCAGCTCCCTGGGGCGGGGCTGACCGGCCCGCTGCTCCCCGGGGCGACCGGCGCGCGGTACCGTCGCGGCATGCCGGCAACCACCCCTGACGTCGTCGTGGTGACCACCACCCACGCAACCGAGGACCAGGCCCGCGCCCTCGCCGCCGCCGCCGTCCGCGAGCGCCTGGCCGCCTGTGCGCAGGTCCAGCCGATCCGCTCGCTCTACTGGTGGGACGGCGAGGTCCAGGACACGTCCGAGTGGCGCGTGGACCTGAAGACCCGCGCCGACCTCGCCGACCGCCTCACCGCCTTCATCGGGGCGCACCACGACTACGACACCCCGGAGGTGGTCGTCGTCCCGGTGACCGGCGGCAGCCCGGCCTACCTGCGGTGGGTCGCCACCGAGACCGCCGGCTGACCCCCGGCCACCCGGCCGGGGGTCGGTCACTCGCCCGATGCCGGCCGCCCGACGCCGGCCGCCCGACGCCGGCCGCCGGACGCGGGACGCCCGGCGCCAGAACGCCTACTCGCCGCCGCCGAAGCGGGCGGTCCAGGCGGCCAGGTCCTCGTCGGTGATCTTCGCGAAGAGCACCGGCGGAACGGTGAACGCCGTACCGGCCGGCACGAAGCCCAGCGCGCGCGCCTCCTCCGCGCTCACCCACGCCTGCGTACGCGTCGGCGCGTCGGCCGGCAGCGCGAAGGCCTCGCGCATCGCCCGCGCCGCGGCCGGGATGAACGGCTCGGACACCACCGCGTACAGGTGGATCAGGTTCATCGCCGTCCGCAGGGTGAGCGCGGCCGCCTCCGGGTCGGTCTTCACCTGGAGCCACGGCGCCTTCTCGTCCAGGTAGGCGTTGCCCGCGCTCCACAGCGTGCGCAGGCTCTGCGCCGCCTTGCGGAAGTTCAGCGCGTCCAGCTGGGCCTCGTAGTCGGCCAGCAGCTCGGCGATCTGCGCGCCCAGCCGCTCCTCCGCCTCGCCCGCCGCGTGCCCGGCCGGGACGTCGTCGCCGAACCGCTTCCGGCTGAACGAGAGCACCCGGTTGACGAAGTTGCCGAGGGTGTCGGCGAGGTCCTTGTTGACGACGGAGGCGAAGAGGTCCCAGGTGAAGCTGGAGTCGTCCGACTCGGGGGCGTGCGCCATCAGGAAGTAGCGCCAGTAGTCGGCGGGCAGCAGCTCCAGCGCGACGTCCGTGAAGATGCCCCGCTTCTGGCTGGTGGAGAACTTCCCGCCGTAGTACGTCAGCCAGTTGAAGGCCTTGACGTAGTCGACCTTCTTCCACGGCTTGCGGGAGCCGAGGATGGTCGCCGGGAACATCACCGTGTGGAACGGGACGTTGTCCTTGGCCATGAACTCGGTGTACCGGACGGTCTCGTCGGCCTCGTACCACCAGGACTTCCAGTCCCGGAGCTCGCCGGCCGGCGCCGCGTCCGCCCACTCCTTGGTGGCGCCGATGTACTCGATCGGGGCGTCGAACCAGACGTAGAAGACCTTGCCCTCCGCCGCCAGCTCCGGCCACACGTCGGCCGGCACCGGCACGCCCCACTCCAGGTCACGGGTGATCGCGCGGTCCTGCAGGCCCTCGGTCAGCCACTTGCGGGCGATCGAGGAGGCCAGCACCGGCCACTGGTCGCCGTGCGCGCCGACCCACTCCTCCACCTGCTCGGTCAGCTTCGACTGGAGGAGGAAGAGGTGCTTGGTCTCCCGCACCTCCAGGTCGGAGCTGCCGCTGATCGCCGAGCGCGGCTCCAGCAGGTCCGTCGGGTCGAGGACGCGGGTGCAGTTCTCGCACTGGTCGCCGCGCGCCTTGTCGTAGCCGCAGTGCGGGCAGGTGCCGACGATGTACCGGTCCGGCAGGAAGCGCCCGTCCGCGTTCGAGTACACCTGGCGGATCGCCCGCTCCTCGATGAACCCGTTGGCGTGCAGCTCGCGGGCGATCTCCTGGGTGATCTCCCGGTTCTGCGGCGACGAGCTGCGCCCGAAGTAGTCGAAGGACAGCCGGAAGCCGTCGTACACCGCCTTCTGCTGGTCGTGCGCCGCCGCGCAGAACTCCGCCACCGGCAGCCCGGCCTCCTGCGCGGCCAGTTCGGCCGGCGTCCCGTGCTCGTCGGTGGCGCAGATGTACAGCACCTCGTGCCCGCGCTGCCGCAGGTACCGGGAGTAGACGTCCGCCGGGAGCATCGACCCGACCATGTTGCCCAGGTGCTTGATCCCGTTGATGTACGGAAGGGCGCTGGTGATCAGGTGCCGAGCCATCCTCGGATGCTCCAATTTCTCCCGCACGCACCCCTACCCCGGAGTGCCGTGACAGGCGCAGGGTTCTGGGGCCGCAACGGGAGCCCGCCACACACGCCGGCTCCCGGGCTGCCGCACAGAGCGAAGGTCCACTGTGGGCGCCCCAATCGTATCGAAACCCGGCCCGCCCCCCGCCCTCCGTTCCACCAGCCGAACACCGGGCCGCCGGTCGCCCCCCTGGTCGGAGCCGGTTCGCCCGCTCGGAGCCGGCCGCCCCTCGCGCCGGGCGAGGGGTCACCGGAACGACTCCGCTACGCGGCGCCGAAGTGGTCGAACTCGCCGGCCTTGACGCCCTGGAGCCAGAGGGCGAACTTCTTCTGGGTGGTGACGACGACGGTGTCGGGATCGTCGGACTCGCGGATCTCGATCATGCCGTCGGCGCGCACGCGGACCTCGACCGCGTTGCCGCCGTCCTGCGTGCCGGTGCTCGGCTTCTGCCACTGCTGGGACATCGCTACCTCTCCGATTCCGGGCCGTGCTCGATGTGTCGGGCCACTCCCCGCGGCACCGGCAGTGTCGCGTGCCGGGGCCGGACCGCGCCACGTCCTCCGCCCGGCCCGGACGGCTCCCGTAGCGTCGGCCGGGGGCTTGACCTCGTGGAGGCGCTTGCCGATGAGTGGGGGTGTGGAACTCATCGGGGCGTACGGCGGAGCGGTGCGGGCGGTAGCGGCGGTCGCCACCTGATGGCCGTTCTGCTGCTGGCCGGGCTGTTCGTCTCGCTGGTCTTCGTGGGGTGGCTGGCCTGGGTGGTCAACTCCCAACCGCGCGCGGCCGGCGAGCGGCAGCGTCCCGCCGCTCAGCCGGCGGCGAGCCGCTCCGTCAGCCGCTCGCGCGCGGCAGGCCACTCGTCCCGCAGCATCGAGAAGTACGCGGTGTCGCGCCAGACCCCCGTGGCCCTCCGCTTCTCCCGGCGGTGGACGCCCTCGTACTGGGCGCCCAGGCGCAGGATCGCGTTGCGGGAGCGGTCGTTGAGCGCGTCCGTCTTCCAGAACACCCGGCCCATGCCCAGCTCCTCGAAGGCGTACGTGAGCAGCAGCAGCTTCGACTCCGTGTTGACCGCCGTGCGCCAGGCCGACCGGGCGTACCAGGTGCCGCCGATCTCGACCAGCTCGTCCTCCGCGTTGAACGCGTAGTACCCGGTGACGCCGACGGCGCGCCCGCTCTCCAGGTCGATCACCGCGAACTTCACCGCCGTGCCCGCCGCCACCTCCGCCAGCCGGATGTCGAGGATCGCCCCCAGCTCCTCCTCGTTCGTCGGCGCGGCGAACGGGATCCAGCGCCAGACGTCCGGGTCCGGGCCGACGGTGGCCCAGAGGTCGGCGAGGTGGTCGCGGACCAGCGGCTCCAGGCGGACGTGGCGGCCGGTCAGGGTCACGGGAGCGGGAAGCTTCGCAGTCATGATCCCGAAGGTAGCGGCACTCTGCACTAGATGCAATGAGATATTGCCTTAGTGCAAATGCCTCGGGGTAAAGGGAAGGCCCTGCGGGACGCGAACGTCCCGCAGGGCCTTCTCGCGGCACTCGGGCGGCTCAGATGAACGAGTTGATCTGGATCGTCTCGTCGCGGCCCGGGCCGACGCCGATCGCCGAGATCGGCGCGCCGGACATCTCCTCCAGCGCCTTCACGTACGCCTGGGCGTTCTTCGGCAGCTCGGCGAAGGACTTCGCCTTGCTGATGTCCTCGTTCCAGCCCGGCAGCGTCTCGTAGACCGGCTTGGCGTGGTGGAAGTCCGACTGGTTGTACGGGAGCTCCTCGACCCGCTGCCCGTCGATCTCGTAGGCGACGCAGACCGGGATCTGCTCCCAGCCGGTGAGCACGTCGAGCTTGGTGAGGAAGAAGTCGGTGAGGCCGTTGACCCGGGTCGCGTAGCGCGCGATCACCGCGTCGAACCAGCCGCAGCGGCGGTCACGGCCGGTGGTGACACCGCGCTCGCCGCCGATCCGGCGCAGGGCCTCGCCGTCCGCGTCCAGCAGCTCGGTCGGGAACGGGCCGGAGCCGACGCGGGTGGTGTACGCCTTCAGGATGCCGATGACGCGGTCGATCTTGGTGGGGCCGATGCCGGCGCCGGTGCAGGCGCCGCCCGCGGTCGGGTTCGAGGAGGTCACGAAGGGGTACGTGCCGTGGTCGACGTCGAGCAGGGTGCCCTGGCCGCCCTCCAGCAGGACGACCTTGTCGGCCTTCAGGGCCTCGTCCAGCACCAGGGTGGTGTCGGCCAGGAACGGCTTGATCTTGTCCGCGTAGCCGAGGTACTCCTCGAGCACCAGCTCGGCCGGGATGGCGCGGCGGTTGTAGAGCTTGACCAGCAGCTGGTTCTTGTCGTGCAGCGCGGCCTCGATCTTCTGCCGCAGGATCGACTCGTCGAAGAGGTCCTGCACGCGGATGCCGACGCGGTTGATCTTGTCCGCGTAGGTCGGGCCGATGCCGCGGCCGGTGGTGCCGATCCGGCGCTTGCCGAGGAAGCGCTCGGTGACCTTGTCCAGGGTGCGGTGGTACGGGGTGATCAGGTGGGCGTTGCCCGAGATCAGCAGCTTGGAGGTGTCGATGCCGCGCTCGTTCAGGCCGTTGAGCTCGGAGAGCAGCACGCCCGGGTCGATGACGACGCCGTTGCCGATCACCGGCGTCACATTCGGGCTGAGGATTCCGGAAGGCAGCAGGTGAAGTGCATACTTCTGGTCGCCGATGACCACCGTGTGACCGGCGTTGTTGCCACCCTGGTAGCGGACGACGTAGTCGACGGAGCCACCGAGGAGGTCGGTCGCCTTCCCCTTGCCCTCGTCCCCCCACTGAGCGCCAACGAGCACGAGTGCCGGCACAGGCGTACACCCCTTCCGGTTGGGGCATCCTGCGTAGGCCGCAGTCTGCCCCGAGATAGACGAAGCCCCTGGCGCAATAGCGCAAGGGGCTCTTGCACCGAGAGATTACCTGAGGAAGGACCGGTCGTGTCGTCCCTGTCCACGCCTGCGAACGGCGGCCCAGAGCCGCTCCTGCTGCTCCTCGACCCGGCGGCCCGGCAGACCGACGGCGAGTCCGTGCGGATCGCGAAGGACGTCCTCTGCGGAGGGGCGGACGTCAAGGTGGCCTACCCGGAGAGCCCGTCCGAGCTCGACCGGGTGCTTTCGCACCGGGGTCGGCGGCGACCGGTCGTGATCGGTTCCGATCTTGCACTGCAGCGGGTGCTCCAGGCCCTGTACCGGCAGCGTGAGCTGGGAGCGGACCCGGTGGGCATGGTCCCGGTGGGCCGGACGGGCGAGCTGGTGGCCGCCCGCGCGCTGGGCGTGCCGGGGGAGCCGGTGCCGGCCGCCCGGGCGGTGCTCTCGGGCGTGCCGCGGAAGCTGGACCTGCTGGTGGACGACGGTGGCGGGGTGGCGCTCGGCGCGGTGCGGATCTCCGGCAGCGGGACGCGTCGCACGGTGGGCCGGACGGGTGGCTGGCGTTCGCTATGGGCGAAACTGGCTGCGGCCGAGCAGGGGACCTCACTCACCTCCGGCGCCGGGCCGGCCGGGGGAGCGGAAGCGGCCGGGACGGGTGCCGGGAGGAGCGAGCAGAGTTCCCGCCTCCGGGTCGAGGCGGACGGGAAGCTGCTCGCCGACGTCCACCGCCCGGTCCGGGTGGTCCAGGTGGTCCTGCCGGCCGGCGAGGCGGTCGGCGCCGGCGTGATGGAGATCGTGGTCCGCGCGCCCGGCGCACTCGTGCGCGCCCGGGCGGCGACCCTCTCGGTGGCGGGGCGCGGATTCGGCTACGAGGTGGACGGCCGCCCGGTGGGCCCGGTCCGCGCCCGCACCTGGACGGTCCACCCGGGCGCCTGGGGCCTGCTGCTGCCGGCCTCCTAGCCGCCCGGACCGGCCCGGGTGAGCAGGCTCACGTTCCGCGCCGTCCACCCCGGCTCCGTCCGCACGCGAAACGCCCCAACGGGCGCGAACCACAAGGGCAAGCGCCGTCCCGCCGAATTCCGCGACCCCGAAATCCGCCCCGGGTAAGGGGTTTTGTCTACGCGCGTTGCCGGCCGATCGCCCAACAATCCCGGCCGCCCGGGTTCCGGAAGCCTGTGCCAACTGCCCTAGACTCGAAGGCGTGCCACGTGGTGACGGAAGACTCAACCACGATCTTCTTCCCGGCGAGAAAGGCCCCCAGGACGCTTGCGGCGTCTTCGGTGTCTGGGCTCCCGGCGAGGAGGTCGCCAAGCTCACGTTCTTCGGCCTTTACGCCCTGCAGCACCGCGGTCAGGAATCCGCGGGCATCGCAGTGAGCAACGGCTCCCAGATTCTCGTCTTCAAGGACATGGGACTCGTCTCCCAGGTCTTCGACGAGGCCTCGCTGGGGTCGTTGCACGGGCATATCGCCGTCGGACACGCCCGCTACTCGACCACCGGTTCCTCGGTCTGGGAGAACGCCCAGCCGACCTTCCGGGCGACCGTTCACGGTTCGCTGGCCCTCGGCCACAACGGAAACCTGGTGAACACCGCCGAACTGGCGGCCATGGTCGCCGAACTCCCCGGCGAGGAGCACGTCTCCCGCTCGGGCCGGACGGCCGCGACCAACGACACCGACCTGGTGACCGCGCTGCTCGCCGGCCACCCGGACCTCTCCATCGAGGAGACGGCCAAGGTCGTGCTGCCCAAGGTCAAGGGCGCGTTCTCGCTCGTCTTCATGGACGAGCACACGCTCTACGCCGCCCGCGACCCGCAGGGCATCCGCCCGCTGGTCCTCGGCCGGCTGGAGCGCGGCTGGGTGGTCGCCTCCGAGACGGCGGCGCTCGACATCTGCGGCGCCTCCTTCATCCGCGAGGTCGAGCCCGGCGAGCTCATCGCCATCGACGAGAACGGCATGCGGACCTCCCGCTTCGCCGAGGCCAAGCCCAAGGGCTGCGTCTTCGAGTACGTGTACCTGGCCCGCCCCGACACCTCCATCGCCGGCCGCAACGTGCACCTCTCCCGCGTGGAGATGGGCCGCAAGCTGGCCGCCGAGGCGCCCGTCGAGGCCGACCTGGTGATAGCCACCCCGGAGTCCGGCACCCCGGCCGCCATCGGCTACGCGGAGGCCAGCGGGATCCCGTACGGCTCCGGCCTGGTGAAGAACGCCTACGTGGGCCGCACCTTCATCCAGCCCAGCCAGACCATCCGCCAGCTGGGCATCCGGCTCAAGCTCAACCCGCTGCGCGAGGTCATCCAGGGCAAGCGCCTGGTCGTCGTGGACGACTCGATCGTCCGCGGCAACACCCAGCGCGCCCTGGTCCGGATGCTGCGCGAGGCCGGCGCCGCCGAGGTCCACATCCGGATCTCCTCGCCGCCGGTGAAGTGGCCGTGCTTCTTCGGCATCGACTTCGCCACCCGCGCGGAGCTGATCGCCAACGGCATGACGGTCGAGGAGATCGGCCGCACGCTGGGCGCGGACTCGCTCGCCTACATCTCGATCGACGGCATGATCGAGGCCACCAAGCAGCCCAAGGAGAAGCTCTGCCGGGCCTGCTTCGACGGGGAGTACCCGATGGAGCTGCCGGACCCGGCGCTGCTCGGCAAGCTCCTGCTGGAGGCCGAGATCAAGGGCGGGCAGCAGCCCCCGGCGGTCCGCGGCAAGCCGACGAGCGGCAGTGACCTGGACGGCGTCCAGTCCCTGCTCGGCGGTGCCGGCGCGGCCGACGCCCTGCGCCGCCCGTAAGAACCCACGGTGGGGTCCCGCGAACCGGGGCCCCACCGCTGTTCCAACCCCCACCAGACCCGAGAGGGCCGCACCGCAGTGACCACGAACCAGAACGGCGCCACCTACGCCGCCGCCGGCGTCGACATCGAGGCGGGCGACCGCGCCGTCGAGCTGATGAAGCAGTGGGTGAAGAAGGCCAACCGCCCCGAGGTGGTCGGCGGTCTCGGCGGCTTCGCCGGGCTCTTCGACGCGTCCGCCTTCAAGCGCTACGAGCGGCCGCTGCTGGCCTCGGCCACCGACGGCGTGGGGACCAAGGTCGCCATCGCCGCCGCCATGGACAAGCACGACACCATCGGCCACGACCTGGTCGGCATGGTCGTGGACGACCTGGTGGTGTGCGGGGCCGAGCCGCTGTTCATGACCGACTACATCTGCGTCGGCAAGGTCGTCCCGGAGCGGGTCGCCTCGATCGTCAAGGGCATCGCCGAGGGCTGCGCGCTGGCCGGCTGCGCCCTGGTGGGCGGCGAGACCGCCGAGCACCCGGGCCTGCTCGGCCCGGACGAGTACGACGTCGCGGGCGCCGGCACCGGTGTGGTCGAGGCGGACGCGCTGCTCGGCGCCGAGCGGGTCCGGGCCGGCGACGTGGTGATCGCGATGGCCGCCTCCGGCCTGCACTCCAACGGGTACTCGCTGGTCCGCCACGTGCTGCTGAACCAGGCCGGCTGGAAGCTGGACCGCGAGGTCGAGGAGTTCGGCCGCACCCTCGGCGAGGAGCTGCTGGAGCCGACCCGGATCTACTCGCTGGACTGCCTGGCGCTCACCCGCGCCACCGAGGTCCACGCCTTCTCGCACGTCACCGGCGGCGGCCTGGCGGCCAACCTGGCCCGGGTCATCCCGGACGGCCTGCACGCCCGCCTGGACCGCGGCACCTGGACCCCGCTGCCGGTCTTCCGGACCGTCGCCGAGGTCGGCAAGGTGGCCACCCTGGAGATCGAGAAGACGCTGAACATGGGCGTCGGCATGGTCGCGGTCGTCCCGCCGCACTCGGTGGACGTCGTGCTGTCGATCCTGGAGGACCGCGGCGTCGAGGCCTGGCTGCTCGGCGACATCGTCGAGCGCTCGGACGAGCACGAGGGCGGTGCGGCCCTGTACAACGCCTACGAGGGCTTCACGGCGGGCTGAGCCCGGCCGGTCCCGGCAACAACGGAAGGGCCCCTCCGGCGACGGCCGGAGGGGCCCTTCCCGCACGTCCGGGACTTCCGGGTGCCGACCTCGTGCGGGAACGCCGAAAACCGGCCCGGCGCTCAGGGCACCGGGGCCGGTCAGGCCAGACTGGGACTACGCGCGGCGGCGGGCCTGGGAGGGCCCGGTGCCCGAATCGGTATCGTCGTCCTCGTCGTCGTCGGCGTAGCGAGCCGCGTACTCCGCGTACGGGTCGTCGTCCTCTTCCTCTTCGATCGGCTCCGGCTCGATCGAAGCGGTAGAGGGCGATACGCCCAGCTCGTTGGACAGACGGTTAGCGTCGAAGCCGCCGCTGTTGTACTTCAGCTGGCGGGCGACCTTCGTCTGCTTGGCCTTGGCCCGGCCGCGCCCCATGGGTCGACCCCCTCAACGGTGGGGCTCACGGCCCCGAGTCTGACACGTGTTCATGTTCGGGATCGGCCTGCCCGGAGTAGGAGAAGCCGTCCCTTGGAGCATTAACGGTACCTGTTTCCGCCGCCGGACGGTACGTCGTCGGTGTGACGTGGCGCGCACCGGCCGCACCCGAGACCAGGTCTTCCCAGGTCAAGGGAGGGTTTGCGGCAGTTTGCACGCTGTTCGGAGGTGTCTCAGGTCCGTCGTTCCGGGATCGATTATCCCCCCAAGGGGGACCTCGGATCACCCGATCGGGCGCAGAAGTGAGAATCCGGTTCCACATTGTGATGCGCGGGGGACGGATGCCGACCGTCCCCCGCGCACCGCGGGCCGCAGCGGGCCGCTACCGGCCGGGATCAGGCGCGGCGGGCGCCGGGCAGGAGCACCGAGCGGAGCGCGCTGATCTCCCGCATCCGCTTCTCGGCCAGGCGGTCGGCGGCGACCGCCGGCGGGACGCCGTCGGTGGCGGCCCGGGTGAAGATCTCCAGCGTGGTGTCGAAGATCTTGGTCGCCTTGTTCTTGGCCCGGTCGAAGTTGAAGCCCTCGATCTCGTCGGCGACCTGGATCACGCCGCCGGAGTTCACCAGGTAGTCCGGGGCGTAGAGGATGCCGCGGTCCGCGAGGTCCTTCTCGACGCCCGGGTGGGCCAGCTGGTTGTTGGCCGCACCGCAGACCACGGAGGTGCCGAACTCGCCGAGCGCGGCCACCGAGGCGTCGGTCAGCGCGCCGCCGAGGGCGCAGGGGGCGTAGACGTCCAGCTTGGCCTGGAGCAGGGCGGCGGTGTCGGCGACGACCTCGACCTCCGGGTGGGCGGCGCGCACGCGGTTCACGGCGGCCTCGGAGACGTCGGTGATGACGACGGTGGCGCCGTCGGCGACCAGGTGGCCGACGAGGTAGTGGCCGACCTTGCCGACGCCCGCGACGCCGACCCGCTTGCCGCGCAGGGTCGGCTGGCCCCAGCGGGCCTGGGCGCTGGCGCGCATGCCCTGGAAGACGCCGAAGGCGGTCAGGATGGACGAGTCGCCGGCGCCGCCGTGCTCGGGCGAGCGGCCGGTGACGAACTCGGTCTCGCGGGCGACGACGTCCATGTCCTGCACGTAGGTGCCCACGTCGCAGGCGGTGATGTAGCGGCCGCGCAGGGACTCGACGAAGCGGCCGTAGGCCCGGAGCATCGCCTCGTTCTTGTCCTTGTTCGGGTCGCCGATGATGACGGCCTTGCCGCCGCCGAGGTCGAGCCCGGCCAGCGCGTTCTTGTAGGACATGCCGCGCGAGAGGTTGAGCGCGTCCTCCAGCGCCGCCTCCTCGGAGGCGTACGGGAAGAAGCGGGTGCCGCCGAGGGCCGGGCCCAGGGCGGTGGAGTGGATGGCGATGATCGCCTTGAGTCCGGAGCTGCGGTCGTGGCAGAGGACGACCTGCTCGTGGCCGTCGCCGGGGGCGCCGTCCTGCTCGGTACGGAAGATCCTGCTCAGCACGCCGGGTGCGGGGTGCGTGGCGGACGCGGTCTGTACGTCGGTCACTGTGGTGACTCCAGTATCGAAGGCCCGCTGCTGTGGTGCGGGCGCCTAAGGCGAAGCGTAGTCGCGCGGGCGCCTGGGATCTGCCCTCTTGCCCGAGCTTGGGCCGGTTGTCCGCGTGGTGAGACGGGGGCGTGCGGAGTGCGTCCGCGAACGGCGCCCGGGCGAAGCCCTCCCGGGGGAGCGCGGCGCGTGCGACGATGCAGCACGTGACCGTCGTACGCACCTCGGTACTGCCGCCCTACGCCGCCCACCTGCGGGTCTACGAGCCGCTGGCCGCCTACCCGGAGCCGGAGCGGGCGCGCTGGCAGGCCTACGCCGCGGAGCACGGCCCGGACGCGACCGAGGCCGGGCAGCCGGTGGCCGCCGCGGTGCTGGAGGAGCAGCGGGCCGCGCTGGCCGAGCTGGTCGGGCGCACGCCGCGGCCGCTGCCGGAGCGGGAGAGCGAGCGGGCCTTCGTGCGGGCGCTGGACGGGGTGCTGTACGTCTGTCCCTGGGCCACCAGGCTGCGCAGCTGGCAGGCGCTGGAGGAGCTGCGGGCGGGGGCTCCGGTGGCGCTGGTGGACACCGCGCTGCCGCCGGCCACCCGGGCGGCCGCGGAGTCGGACCGGGAGCGCTGGCGGGCCGATCACCCGGACGCCCGGCCGTGGATCCTGACCAGCCGGTGGGAGGTGCCGGTGCGGTGGTTCCTGCCGTTCGGGGAGGAGGACCGCTGCTTCGTGCCGGCCGGGGAGACCGGCGGGGCCGGGGCGCCCGCGCGGGGGGAGAAGGGGGAGGAGGCGGCCCTGTTCTACCTGACGCCGATGGCGCAGGCGCGCCGGCGGGTGGCCCGGGCGTACCGGGCGCTGCGCGAGGCGGTGCCGGAGGGGGAGCTGGTGCGCGGGGCGGAGCAGGTCGGGCGGTGGCTGGAGGAGTTCCACCCGCGCTCGCTGGTGGAGCTGGACTACGGGGGGCTGGTGCATCTGCTGGGGCCGGCGCGGCTGCTGGCGGACCGTTCGGCGGGGGAGCTGGAGGACGGGCTGCGGGCGCTGCGGGCGGGGGACGCGGCGGAGGCGCTGCGGGCGTACGAGGAGCTGACGGGGCGCTGGCGGTCGGTGCAGGCGCTGCGGTACGCGAACTGAGCGCGGGGGCGGGCTGGGGCGGGGCCGCCTGAGTGGGCGTCACCGCTGGCCGGCTCGGGTGTCGGTGGTACTTGTAAGACTGGGAGGGTCCTAGGGCCTGATCGGTATGACCAAGGTCCTGGTTCGGGTCAATAGCTGCCGAACGTGACACTACTCACCGTTGACGCGAACTTACCCCTATGTGCAAAAATGGGACAACCAGCCCAAGTTCACGTGAGCGTGCCCACTTTTGGGTGGTTCTGGATCCGATGCGTGCTTTGCGAGGAAATGGCGGGTCTGGTCCTCCTGTAACCGGATGTTACTGTCGAGTGACTGTCCGTTATGGGGTGGTCCATCGCCATCCGTCGGCCTTGAACCCGTGAGGGGTCAATTTTGGCGGTTTGGTCGATAGGGCTGGACGGATGGTGTAGTTGTAGACACCAGGACAAGCCGTTCGTCCTATAACCGACTCGACCCGTCTATGCCATTTCGGGCATCGCGGGCCAAGGTGCAGAATTTGAAGGATAGAACCGCCCTGGTTCGGTTCTCCCGAGGAGGCCGCTCATGACCGCTCGTACCCCTGATGCTGAACCCCTGCTGACGCCGGCAGAGGTCGCCACCATGTTCCGCGTGGACCCCAAGACGGTTACCCGTTGGGCCAAGGCGGGCAAGCTCACGTCCATTCGCACGCTCGGCGGGCACCGCCGATACCGCGAGGCGGAGGTGCGCGCTCTGCTGGCCGGTATTCCCGCTCAGCGCACCGAGGCCTGATCGGCCGAAGGCTCTTTCAAAGGGGCCGCTTACCGGACTCCGCCGGGTCCGGTAAGCGGCCCCTTTGTCGTGCCCGCCTACCGGCCGCCCGGTCGGAATGTTGAACTCCAGATAACGATTTGATGCCCGTGAGGCGGGGGGGATTTACAGTTAATAGATGTACAATTTTACATATTAAATTACTGCCATCTTGGCGGGGGTGCCGAGGAGGGGCTTCCAGGAAAACCCGAGTGACGACGATCACACGGACGGTTACTTGTGGTCTAGACCTAGTCGGGTGTATAGGGGCGACCGGCCAAACGGCGAGAGGCCCGGAACCAAACGGTTCCGGGCCTCTCGGCAACGGCGATCCCGACGGGACTTGAACCCGCGACCTCCACCTTGACAGGGTGGCGAGCTAACCAACTGCTCCACGGGACCAGAGTTTTCTGATCCGTTCGCTTTGCTTGCCGCGCTGCGAACAAGACAGATCGTAGCCCATGTGGGGCCCCCAGGTCGAACTGGCTCCTGAGGGCCCCCGGCCCGCTGAGCTGGGCGGCCTCACAGCGTCGCCCGGGCCGCCTCCATCGCCTTGGTGATCCGCTTCTCGGAGACCGGCGTCGGCGTGCCGAGCGACTGGGCGAAGAAGCTGACCCGCAGCTCCTCGATCATCCAGCGGATCGCCCGCACCTCAGGGGACGGCTCCCGCCCGGCCGGGACGGCCGCCAGCAGCTCCCCGTACTCCTGCTGCACCTGCTGGACCTTCAGCAGCTGCTGGGCGTCCCGCTGCGGGTGGTTGGGCAGCGCCTCCAGCCGGCGGTCCACCGCCAACAGGTAGCGCTTGAGGTCCGGCAGCCGCTGCCAGCCGGTCTCGGTGACGAAGCCCGGGTGCACCAGTGAGGCCAGGTGCAGCCGGATGTCGTTCACCGCGGACAGCAGCACCGGGCTGCTCACCGTCTTCAGCCGGGTCGACGCCCTGTGGAAGGCGATCAGGGCCGTCGCCGTCTTCAGCGTGGTGTCCGCCGAGAGGTCGTACAGGTCGGCCCGGACCTTGTCGTGCAGCTTGCCGAAGGCCGCCTCGTCCCAGGCCGGCCCGCCGGCCAGGGTCATCAGCCGGTCGGTGGCACAGGCCACCACGTCCTCGAACAGCGCCGGGACCGAGCCGTGCGGGTTGTACGAGAGCGCCAGCTTCGCCTGGTTGCCCAGCCGGCCCTGGATCGACTTGGCGGGCGAGGTGGTGGTCAGCACCAGCAGCCGCCGGGTGCCCTCCCACATCGCCTTGGCCTGCGCCTCCGGGGTGTCGAACAGCTTGATGCCGACCGCGTCCCGCTCGTCCACCAGCGCCGGGTAGGCGCGCAGCGAGTGGCCGCGCGAACGCTGCTCGAAGGTGCGCTGGAGGACGGGCAGGGAGGACGGCCAGGCGGTCAGCCCGGACTGCTCGATGCCCCGGCCCGAGGCGGCCGAGGAGAGGGTCTCCTTCAGCTTGGGCTTCAGCCGGAGCCGCAGCTCCTCCAGGTCCTTGGACTCGGCGAGCTTCTTGCGGCCGTCCACCACCCGGAAGGTCACCTTGAGGTGGTCCGGCACCCGGGCGTCGTCCCAGGCCTCCGGCGGGACGGTGACCGCCGTCAGCCGCTTGAGGACGTGCTCCAGGGTCGGCAGCAGCGGCTCGGCGGAGCCGAACGTGTTCGCCGCCTGGCGCTCCCTCACCTCGCGCAGCGCCGCCTTGGCGAAGTCCGGCGCCGGGACGAAGTTGCGCCGGATCGCCTTCGGGAGGGACTTGATGTAGGCGGTCACCAGCTCCTCGCGCAGGCCCGGGATCTGCCAGTCGAAGCCCTCGGCGGTGACCTGGTTGAGCACCGGCAGCGGGATGTGGACGGTCACGCCGTCCGCGTCGCTGCCCGGCTCGAACTGGTAGGTCAGCTTGAAGCGGAGCTTGCCCTGCTGCCAGTGGTCCGGGTAGTCCGCCTCGGTGACGCCGTCGGCGGCGTCGTTGATCAGCATCGACTTCTCGAAGTTGAGCAGGTCCGGCTGGTCGTGCCGGGCCTTCTTCCACCAGGAGTCGAAGTGCCGGGTGGAGACGATGTCGTCCGGCAGCCGGCCGTCGTAGAAGTCGAACAGGGTCTGGTCGTCGACCAGGATGTCCCGGCGGCGGGCCCGGTTCTCCAGCTCCTCGACCTCGCTGAGCAGCTTGCGGTTCTCGGCGAAGAACCGGTGGTGGGTCTCCCAGTCGCCCTCGACCAGCGCGTTGCGGATGAACAGCTCGCGGCAGAGCTCGGGGTCGATCCGGCCGTAGTTGACCTTGCGCTGGGCGACGATCGGCATCCCGTAGAGGGTCACCTTCTCGTAGGCCAGGACGGCGCCGGCCTTCTTCTCCCAGTGCGGCTCGCTGTAGCTGCGCTTGGTCAGGTGGCCGGCCAGCGGCTCCACCCACTCCGGCTCGATCTTCGCGTTGATCCGCGCCCAGAGCCGGGACGTCTCCACCAGCTCGGCGGACATCACCCAGCGCGGCGGCTTCTTGAACAGGCCGGAGCCCGGGAAGACCGCGAACCGGGCGCCGCGGGCGCCGCCGTACTCGCGCTTCTCCACGTCGAACAGGCCGATGTGGGAGAGCAGGCCGGCCAGCAGCGACTGGTGGATCCGGTCGGCGTCCGGCTCGGCGTCGGGGTGCGGCTCCTCGATCGTCACGCCGAGCTGCTTGGCCACCGTGCGGAGCTGGGAGTAGATGTCCTGCCACTCCCGTATCCGCAGGTAGTTGAGGAACTCGGCCTTGCACATCCGGCGGAAGGCCGAGGAGGAGAGCTCCTTCTGCTGTTCCCGGACGTAGCGCCACATCGCCAGGTAGGAGAGGAAGTCGGAGGTCTCCGACTGGAAGCGGCGGTGCCGGTCGTCGGCGGCCTGGCGCTTCTCGGTGGGGCGCTCGCGCGGGTCCTGGATGGAGAGGGCGGCGGCGATCACCATGACGTCGCGGACGCAGCCGTTCCGGTCGGCCTCCAGGACCATCCGGGCCATCCGCGGGTCCACCGGCAGCTGGGCCAGCTGCCGGCCGAGCGGGGTGAGGCGCCGGCGGACGTCCTTCTCGTCGGGGTTCAGCGCGCCCAGCTCGTGCAGGAGGTGGACGCCGTCCTTGATGTTGCGGGAGTCCGGCGGGTCCAGGAACGGGAAGGCGGCGATGTCGCCGAGGCCGGCGGCGGTCATCTGGAGGATGACCGAGGCCAGGTTGGTGCGCAGGATCTCGGCGTCGGTGAACTCGGGGCGGGAGAGGAAGTCCTCCTCCGAGTACAGCCGGATGCAGATGCCGTCCGAGGTGCGGCCGCAGCGGCCCTTGCGCTGGTTGGCGCTGGCCTGGCTGATCGCCTCGATCGGGAGCCGCTGCACCTTGGTGCGGTGGCTGTAGCGGGAGATCCGGGCGGTGCCCGGGTCGATCACGTACTTGATGCCCGGGACGGTGAGGCTGGTCTCGGCGACGTTGGTCGCCAGCACGATCCGGCGGGAGTTGGAGCGCTGGAAGACCTTGTGCTGCTCGGCCGAGCTCAGCCGGGCGTACAGCGGGAGGACCTCGGTGGACTTCAGCTTCAGCCGGTTCAGCGCGTCCGCCGTGTCGCGGATCTCGCGCTCGCCGGAGAGGAAGACCAGGATGTCGCCGGGGCCCTCGGCCTGCAGCTCCTCGGCGGCGTCGCAGATCGCCTGGATCTGGTCGCGGTCCCGGTCGGCGTCGGAGGAGTCGGCGTCGTCCACGTCCTCGCCGTCGTCGACGAGCGGCCGGTAGCGGACCTCGACCGGGTAGGTGCGGCCGGACACCTCGACGATCGGGGCGTCGTCGAAGTGCCGGGCGAAGCGCTCCGGGTCGATGGTCGCCGAGGTGATGACGACCTTGAGGTCCGGGCGGCGGGGCAGCAGCTGCTTGACGTACCCGAGGATGAAGTCGATGTTGAGGCTGCGCTCGTGCGCCTCGTCGATGATCAGGGTGTCGTACTGGCGCAGCTCGCGGTCGGTCTGGATCTCCGCGAGCAGGATGCCGTCCGTCATCAGCTTGACCAGGGTGTCCTGGCCGACCTGGTCGGTGAACCGGACCTTCCAGCCGACCGCCTCGCCCAGCGGCGTCCGCAGCTCCTCGGCGACGCGCTCCGCCACCGTCCGGGCGGCGATCCGGCGGGGCTGGGTGTGGCCGACCAGGCCGCGGACGCCGCGGCCCAGCTCCAGACAGATCTTCGGGATCTGGGTGGTCTTGCCGGAGCCGGTCTCGCCCGCCACGATCACCACCTGGTGGTCGCGGATCGCGGCGAGGATCTCGTCCTTCTTCTGGCTGACCGGCAGCTCGGCGGGATAGCTGATCTCGGGGACGGCGCCCCGGCGCCGCTCGACCAGCAGCGCGGCGCGGTCGATGTCGGCGGCGATCTCGGCGGCGATCTGCTGACGCGCCTCGGGCTTGCGGACCCGGCGGGCCCCCTCCAGCCGGCGCCCGATCCGCACCTCGTCGCGCAGGGTCAGCTCGGGGAGACGGGCGGCCAGCTCGCCGATGCTCGGTCCCTGGGCGGGGGCGTCGGCGGACTGGACTGCGGGAGAACTCACTGCGGGCATCCCTCTAGGTTCGCAAGGAGGCGGGGTGGAGCGCACCCCGGTTTTCGAGCCCCTCCAGTGTCACAGCCGCCGCCGGGGATGTGCGAACCCCGTCCGGGGCGGCGTGGGGGTCGGGGCGGGCGGGTGCGGGGCGGTGCGGGGCCGGTCCGGGGTGGGTGGGGGCGGGTGCGGCCCGCGGGGGGATGGTGCGGCCCGGCGTCCGGGGGCGGGCAACGGTTTCGGGGGCCGGTGGGCTCTGGGGGAGTGAGGAGGTGCTCATGGGAGCCCAGAAGATCGTGCGGGACGAGGAGTTCCGCGCGTTCACCGGCGGTGCCTGGACGCGGCTGCTGCGGACGGCCTACCTGCTGGCGGGGGACCGGTACTCGGCGGAGGACCTAGTCCAGCAGGCCCTGGAACGGGCGTACGTCGCCTGGGGACGGGTCCGGGCGGCCGACGACCCGCACGCGTACGTGCGCCGGATCCTGGTCAACGAGCACGCCCGGCGGTTCCGCCGCAAAGCGTCCGAGGAACTGGTCGTCGCCGTCCCCGACCGGGCCGCGCCCGAGGGGGCCGACGGCTACGCGCGGCTGGACGAGCGGGCCGCGCTGCTCGCCGCCCTCGGCTCGCTGCCGCCCCGGCAGCGGCAGGCGGTGGTGCTGCGGTACTGGGAGGACCTCAGCGAGTCCCAGACCGCGGACGCCATGGGCTGCTCGGTCGGGACGGTGAAGAGCCAGGCGGCCAAGGGCCTGGCCAAGCTCCGGGTCGCCTCCTCACTCAGCGGGCTGACGAGCATGGGAGGCAGGAAGTGAACTTCGAGGACATCACCGGGGGCGTGGGCGGGAGCGGGGAGCCGGTCGGCGGTGACGCCGCGGCTGTGCGCGGACTGGGCGAGCTGGCCGAGAGCGCCGAGTTCGGCCCGGCTCCGTACGACCGGCTGATCGCCGGGGGCCGGCGGCGGCTGCGGCGTCGGCGGCTGCTGACCACCGGGGCGGTCGCGGTGCTGGTCGCGGCGGCCGTCGGCGGGGGGACGGCGCTCGGCGGGCTCGGCGGGGGCCGGGCCGGGGGAACGGCGGTGGCGGCCGGGCCGGCCGCCACCGGGTCCGTGCCGGCTGCCTCCACGTCGGCCGCTTCCGCTGTCGCGACCGCGACCGCGGCCGTTCCCGCGCGGGACCCGTTCACCCCGGTCCGGGTCATGGTCGGCCACGGCACCGCGAACGGGAAGGAATGGCAGGCCTGGGCCGCCCTCTGGCCCGCCGCCGACAAGGAGCAGGCCTTCCGCCAGGCGCAGCTGGAGTGGGAGGACCGGCACGCCGCCATCCCGCAGCTGCCGCCGCCCACCGAGGCGGACGCGCTCCGGCGCTGGAAGGCGTCCGTGGACCACGTGAACCTGTACCTCACCGTGGACGGGAAGCGCCAGGTCAGCGACACGGCGCACGACACGCCCGCGCCGTCGGCCCCGGGCGCCGGCTCCCTCACCGGCGGCGTGTCGCCGCAGGGGGCGCTGCTCGGGTTCAAGGGCGGGGAGATGGGCTCCTCGCCGGTGCTGGTGGCCGGTGTCCGGCCGGACGTGGTGCGGGCCGTGGCCACCTGGGCCGACGGCAGCACCACCGAGGGCACCTCGGTCGCGGCCGGCGACTCCCCCGTGCGCTGGATCGCCATCGCCAAGAAGCCCGGCGTCGAGGCCGAGAAGATCACCTTCTACGGCGCGGACGGCGCGGTGCTGGGCACGGATCACAACTGGTTCCACTGATCGCCGGTGGTGTGCCGCCGCTCCGGCCGTGACGGCCGGTCAGTGGATCGGGGGGCGGCCTCGGCGCGTTGGTCCAGCGACCCGGCCGAGGGCCGTCCGCGCCTTCGGGGGCCAGCCGGCCCTCCGAAGGGGCGGACGGCTGACGGCGCGTCCGGTGCGTCCGGCTGGTGCGGGCCGGGCTAGTCGTCGAGTGCGGCCTGGTCGGGGCCGGGCAGCCAGTCGCGGGCCGGGTCGTACTCCAGCCACCGGCTGCGCCGGGCCTCCGCGCCGAACGCCCGGAGCAGCGGCTCCAGTTGGGGGTGCGGCTGCTCGTCACCCGCGCCGTCGCCGGCCCGCCAGAGCAGCGACCAGGCGTACAGCGGGGTCGGGTCGGCCAGCGGGACGGTCCGCACGCCGGGGCGCCCGGGCGCGGCGGGCAGGTCGGGGACGGGGCAGTCGGCGGGGAGGAGGGAGAAGCAGGTCGGGTCGGTGCGGACCCGCTCCACGAAGTGCTCCAGGCCCAGGTTGGTCGAACCCGTCCGGGCGGCGATGCCGAACTGCTCGGCGAACCGGGTCAGGAAGTCCAGCCGGTCCACCGCGGCCGGGTAGCGCAGCACGCTGTCCCGCAGGTCGGCGGGGCGCAGCACGTCCCGGCCGGCCAACGGGTGCTCGGTGCTCAGCAGCGCGTCCACCGGCTCCAGCCGCACCAGCCGGTGCGCCAGCCCCGCGTCGCGGCCGTCCGGCAGCGGGTGCACCCGGCCGAAACCGGCGTCGCTCTCGCCCCGCAGCAGCGCCGCCGCCACCGAGGGCAGGTCCCGCCCCGGAACCGGCTCCACCTCCAGGCCCGGCACCCCCTCGACGGCCTGCGCGACCGTCCGCATCGGCGCGTACAGGTGCCCCCAGACGTCGATCCGGAGCGGGCGCCGGGTGCAGGCCACCGCCGCCACCGCGTGGTCACCGTGGACGAGCAGCCGCCGGGCCGGCTCCAGGAACCGCCGCCCGGCCTCGGTCAGGCCGACCCCGCGCGCGTCCCGGTCCAGCAGCCGCGCCCCGAGCGCCGCCTCGAGCCGGGCCACCCGCTTCGACAGCGCCTGCTGGCTGATCGCCAACCGCGTGGCGGCGCGCCCGAAGTGCAGCTCCTCGGCCGCCACGGCGAACGCCCGGACCTGGGCGAGATCGAGATCCATGGGGGTTCAGCGTACGGGCTCCTGTTCCGGTGGCGGCCGTGCCGGTGGGTGGTCCGTGCCGGTGGGCGGCCGTGCCGACAACGATCGGTTGTCGTGCCGGCCGGGCGGTTGTTGGACCGGGTGCGGGCGGCAGCGGTCTGCTGGGGGCAGCGCCTCGGCCGGACCGGCCGGCGAGGGGCCGAGGGAGGGCGAAGGAACGTGAAGGCACTGACACCGACCGGACGGGCGGACGAGACGGTCGGGTTCGCCGAGGTGGACCAGCCGCGGCCCGGGCCGGGCGAGGCACTGGTGAAGGTCGAGGCGTTCTCGGTGAACCGCGGCGAGACCTTCCAGCTGGAGGCTCCCCGGCCGGGCTGGCGTCCCGGCAAGGACATCGCCGGCCTGGTCGTGCAGGCCGCCGCCGACGGGTCCGGCCCGGCGGTCTGCCGCCGGGTGGTCGGCCACCCGCCCGCCGGCGGCTGGGCCGAGTACGTGTGCGTGCCGACCGGCTCGCTGGCCGAGCTCCCGGACGAGCTGGACAGCGTCCGCGCGGCCGCCCTCCCGCTGGCCGGGCTGACCGCGCTGCGGCTGCTGCGCACCGCCGGCGCGCTGGCCGGCCGCCGGGTGCTGCTGACCGGCGCCTCCGGCGGCGTCGGCCACTACCTCACCGAGCTGGCCGCCGCCGCGGGCGCCGAGCTCACCGTGGTCACGGCCTCGGCCGAGCGCGGCCGGCGGCTGGCCGAGCTGGGCGCGGCGGAGGTCGTGCACGAGGTCGGAGCGGCGCGCGGCCCGTACGACCTGGTGCTGGAGTCGACGGGCGGCCCGAACCTGCCACTGGCCCTCGCCCGGCTCGCCAGGCGCGGCACGCTGATCTGGTTCGGCCAGGCCTCCCGGACGCCCGCGACGCTCGACTTCTTCGGCTTCTTCGCGGGCCCGGAGTCCGCCACGCTGCGGCATTTCCACTACGCCGACTCGGACGTCGCGGACGGGCCGGACCTCGCCACCCTGGTGCGCCTGGTCGGGGAGGGGAGGCTCACCCCGGAGATCGGCCGGGTCGCGCCCTGGACGGAGACCGCCGCCGTCCTCACCGACCTCCGGGAGCGCCGGATCCGCGGCAAGGCCGTGCTCACCCTGTCCTGATCCCGTGCCCGTGCCCGTGTCCGTGCCCGTGTCCGTGCCCGTGGCCGTGCGCGTCCCCGTGCGCGTCCCCGTGTCCGTGCCCGTGCCCGTGCGCGTCCCCGTTCCCGTCCTCGTGGCCGTCGCCCGAGGCTGACCTCCCCCACCCCGCGAGCAGAGAGCGCCACGCCATGACCGCCGCCCCCGACCTGTCCTTCCTCGACCACCCCGCGCTGCTGCCGGCCTTCGTCGAGGAGAACCGTCCGCGTGCCACCGGCGCCGGGCTGGACCCGTACGAGTACACCCGCGTCACCGCCGCCCTGCCGTCCCTGCTCGCGTGGCCCGAGGCCTGCCGCGCCGCCGCCCTGCGCCACCTCGCCGCCGCCGACCGGGCCGCGGCCGAGGGCCGCCAGCGGACGGCCGGCGAGGCGTACCGGACAGCCGCCCGCTGGTTCCACTTCGCCGCGCTGCTCCCGCACCCCGACCGGGCCCTCGCCGCCCGCGCCGCCGGCGAGGCGGACGAGGCGATGCGCCGCGCGCTGGCCCACCTGGAGCCGGCCGCCGAGCGGATCGAGGGCGAGGCGTTCGCGGGCTGGCTCCGCCGCCCGGCCGGGCCCGGGCGGCCGCCGGTGGTGGTGGTCGTGCCGGGCATGGACTCCGGGAAGGAGGAGTTCCACGCCGTCGCCGAGGCGCTGCTGGCGCGCGGCACGGCCGTGTTCGCCCTGGACGGCCCGGGCCAGGGCGTCCTCGCCGCGACCAGCACCCCCGAACCGGACTACCACCGCGTGGTCGGCCGGGCGATCGACGCCCTGACGGCCCGGGACACCGTGGACGCCACCCGGGTCGGCGTGATCGGGCTCAGCCTCGGCGGCTACTACGCCGCGGTCACCGCCGCGCACGAGCCCCGGGTCCGCGCCACCGCCGTGGTCAGCGGGCCGTACCGGCTGGACTGGGACGCCCTGGTCCCCTTCGTCACCGCGACCCTGACCCAGCGCTGCGGCGGCCCGGAGGCCGCGCGCGCCTTCGCCGACCGCGTCGACCTGACCGCCCTGGCCCCGGCGATCAGCGGCCCGCTGCTGGTCGTCGAGGGCGGCGAGGACCGGATCCCCGGCGTCACCACCGCCGAATCCCTCGCCCGTCGCGCCCCCGACGCCACCCTCCTCCTCGTCCCCCACGGCAACCACCTGCTCGGCAACGCCCTCGCCGACTGGCTCCCCGCGACCGCCGACTGGCTCACCACCCGGCTGGCCGGCGGGGGCGCGACGGACAGCGCGGGTCAGTAGGGCAGCAGCCCGTCCGTGACCAGCTCGAAGCCGAACGGCGCGGGGACACGCAGCGTCTCGCCGAACTCGATGTCCTCGCGCCGGTGGTACCTCGTGCCGTCCGGCCGGCTGAACAGCGTGACGGTCTTCTGCCGGGCGTCCACCAGCAGGTTCAGCGGGATCCCCATCAGCGGGTAGTCGCGGACCTTCCCCACCCAGTTGTTCTCCGGGTTGGAGGGGGACCACCAGCTCGACGGCGATGGCGGCGAGCTCGGCGGGGACGTGGTCGTCGGTCGTCTCCAGCGCCTCCCCGGCGAGCCGACCTTCGTCGGCGTACCCCAATCACCCGAAAGGAACGCGCCGGTACCCACCGTCCATTCCTGACGAGCAGTCAGCAATGCTCCAATCCCGGCCGTTTCGCGGCCGAGGCCGGAAGCGTAATGTGCGTGTTGTGATCGAGCTGAACTTCCGGGCGATGGATCGGAATCGCCCGGCAAAGTCGTACGTGGTGCTGGCGTTGGTCGTCCTGGTCGTCGAGGGGTCCGCCGCGTTCACCCGGCTCGGCGCGGTGGGATTCTCTTGGCTGACGGGTGGGATCATCGCCCTCCTCGCTCCGATAGTCATCGTGTCGAACCGGAGCTGGAGCAGGGTCGGGGCCGACGGAATAACCATCTGTTGGGGCCTCGGGCGCGGCCGCACCTACCCCTGGCGCGAGATCCGGTGGATCGACGTGCGCGAGACCAAGGGCCAGAGCTCGTCGTCGTACGCGGTCCGGATGTTCCTGGAGGGCGGGCGGCGTCGTTCGCTGCCCGGGCTCTATCGCAGCGACGCGCATCCCGCCCCCGACTTCGACGAGCAGTTCCAACGGATCGTGAATTGGTGGGAGCTGAGCACGGACCAGGCCGCGCGGGTCCGGCCCCCGAAGCAGTTCCGGGACCGGCTGACTCCTACCGTGCTCGCCCTCGTCTTCGTCTTCGTACCCGTCGTCGTCGTGGCGGTCGTCGCTCTCGTGATCCTCGCGCCGCACTAGTCTCCTGCGCCAGGCGCACCCTGCAACGTGGGCGCTTGCGCCTACGACTCCGAACCGACGGCGGCAGGCTCACCGCCCAACACTTCCATGATCGCTTCCCTGGTCCAGGCCCCGGCGACGCCGGGCTGGGCGCTCAGGTCCCTAGCCGCATCCTCCATGGACCACCCGTGCGCCTCGCTCAGCCCAGACGTGAAGTTGCGGAGGTAGGCGGCGGACGGGCGGGTCACCACAGCGTCCACGCGGGTACGAGAAGATCACCGCGCTGAAGGCGCGGGACCACCAGGAGATCCCGACGCCCGACACCATCGTGAAGGCGGCCGACTACCTGAGCTACTGGCTGGCCACGGTCGTGAAGGTGAACCGGCGCCCGAAGACCCACCAGGGGTACGAGAGCGTCGTCCGGGTGCACCTGGTCCCCGGGCTCGGGAACAAGAAGCTCCGGACGCTGCGCGCCGCCGACGTCCGGACGTGGCTCGCACGGGTCGCCGGCACCTGCCAGTGCTGCAAGAACAGGTGGGATGCGGCCCGGCCGAAGCCGGAGTGCTGCGCGGCGGGCGAGTGCTGCGAGACGCGGCTCTCGCGCCGGATGGTGCAGTCGATCCACGCCGTCTCGCGGAACGCGCTGGAGAGTGCGTTCGGGAGGAGCTGATCTTCCGGAACGTCGCCAGGCTGGTGCAGGTGCCCACGCCCGGCTATGGCACCGGGAAGGGGCTCACCGTCCCGCAGGCACGCCTTCTCCTGAAGCGGCCGCCCCGGACCGCTCGCACGCCCTCTACGTCCTCGCCCCGGACCCTGCCGCTCCCGCCGCGCGTCCAGGAGGCACTGAGCGCCCCGGGAGCGGCAGGCTCAGGAGCGGGTGGCGGCCGGTGAGCGGTGGACGGAGTCGGGGCTCGTGTTCACGAGCAAGGTCGGGACGCCGATCGAGCCGGACAACCTCCGGCGAAGCTGGTACCCGATCCGGGACCGGCTCGGGCTCGCGCTCCGCTTCCATGATCTACGCCACACGTGCGTGACCCTGCTGCTGGACCTCGGGGTGCCGCCGCACGTCGTCCGGCAGATCGCCGGCCACAGTGACATCGGGGTGGCCATGAAGATCTACGCCCACGCGCCCCTGGACGAGCAGCGGAAGGCCCTCGGGTCGCTCAGCGACCGGCTCTCCTGAGCCGTTGGCGTACCTGCTGGCGTACAAGACATGAAAACGGCCCCGGAGAGTGATCTCTCTGGGGCCGTTTTGCCTTTTCAGGCGCCTGTGGCCAGGGCCGGGGTCGAACCGGCGACCTTCCGCTTTTCAGGCGGACGCTCGTACCAACTGAGCTACCTGGCCGTACTGCACCGTCTCCTGCGAGACGAGCGATCCCGACGGGACTTGAACCCGCGACCTCCACCTTGACAGGGTGGCGAGCTAACCAACTGCTCCACGGGACCTTGTGTGGCGTTGTTCCACTAGGTCTTGCGGCACTGCACTTTACTACGGTACTGCGTGCCCCCAACGGGATTCGAACCCGTGCTACCGCCTTGAAAGGGCGGCGTCCTGGGCCACTAGACGATGAGGGCTTGTGGTCCGTTCGGCTGTTTCCAGCGTTCCGGGGACGTCGAGAAGCATATGGGATGGCGAGCCGAACGCCAAAACGGGTTTCGGCCGACCGGGCGGGCGGGGCCGGAGCCCGGTCAGGACCAGCCGAGCTCGTCGAGTTCGTGGTCGTCGAAGCCGAAGTGGTGGGCGACCTCGTGGATGACGGTGGTGCGGACCTCGTCGACCACCTGTTCGCGGGTGTCGCAGTGGCGCAGCGTCGGGCCCAGGTAGACGATGATCCGGTCGGGCAGGACGCCGGCGTACCACTCGCCGCGCTCGGTGAGCGGGGTGCCCTCGTAGAGGCCGAGGAGTTCGGGGTCGGAGGGGTCGGGTTCGTCCTCGACGAAGACCGCGACGTTGTCCATCATGGCCGCGAGCTGCGGGGGAATCTGGTCCAGGGCGTCGCTGACCAGCGTCTCGAACTCTTCCCGGGTCATCTCCACCGGATCATTGTCGGGTCTCGGGTGACGGTGTGCCAGGCGGTCGGGCCCGGTGTTTCATGGGCCCATGACGACCTCGGACGGCGCCGTGGGCGGCGCGGTGGGCGGTGCGGTGGGCGGGTCGGGCGGTGCGGTGGGCGGCTCGGGCGGTGCGCCGCGGGTGGCGTCCCGGCCGCCGGTGCCGCGGCGCCCGCCGGTGCTGCGCGGGCAGGGGCCGGCGGTGGCGGTGGTGGCGCTGGGCGGGGCGATCGGGGCCTCGGCCCGGTACGGGGCCGGGCTGCTGTGGCCGGGCGGGCCGGCGGACTTCCCGTGGACCACGTTCGTGGTGAACGTGCTGGGCTGCGCGGTGATCGGCGTGTTCCTGGTGGTGGTCACCGAGGGGCGTCCGGCGCACCCGCTGCTGCGGCCGTTCTTCGGGACGGGCGTGCTGGGCGGGTTCACCACCTTCTCGACGTACGCCGTGGACGTCCGGCGCCTGCTGGTGGAGGGCCGGCCGGGCCCGGCGGTGGCCTACCTCGGGTTGACGCTGCTGGCGGCGCTGGCGGCGGTCTGGGCGGCGGCCGGGCTGACGCGGCGTCTGATGTCGCTCGGCGGAAGGGAGGAGCGATGACCGGGTTGACCGGACCCGCGCTGCGGCTGACCGTGCTGGTCGGCGAGAACGACCGGTGGCACCACCGCCCGCTGTACAGCGAGATCGTGCACCGGGCGCGGGCCGCCGGGCTGGCCGGGGCGAGCGTGTTCCGGGGGATCGAGGGGTTCGGGGCCTCGTCGCTGGTGCACACGGCGCGGCTGCTGTCGCTGAGCGAGGACCTGCCGGTGGCGGTGGTGATCGTGGACACCGAGGAGCGGGTGCGGGCCTTCCTGCCGCAGCTGGACGAGCTGGTGGCGGAGGGGCTGGTGGTGCTCGATCCGTGCGAGGTGATCCGGTACGTCGGGCGCGGCGCGGACGGCGCGGACGGCGCGGACGGCGCGGGCGGCGCGGGCGGCCCGGACGGCGCGGACGGCCCGGACGGCGCGGACGGGCGGCCGGCCGCCGGGTCCGGCGGGGGCGGACGGCCCGGGGCGGGGGGCACGGAGTGAACTGGCTGCTGGTGGTGGCCGGGGCGGTGATCGGTGCGCCGCTGCGCTACCTGACCGACCGTGCGGTGCAGTCCCGGCACGACTCGGTGTTCCCGTGGGGCACCTTCGTGGTGAACGCGTTCGGCTGCCTGGTGCTCGGCCTGGTGACCGGGGCGGTGACGGCGGGCGCGGCGTCCTCGCAGGTCCAACTGCTGCTCGGGACGGGGTTCTGCGGGGCGCTGACCACGTACTCGACCTTCTCGTACGAGACGCTGCGGCTGGCCGAGAGCGGGGCCGGGCGGTACGCGCTGGCGAACGTGGCGGGCAGCGTGGTGGTGGGGCTGGCGGCGGTGTACGCGGGGGCGGGGCTGGCCTCGGCGCTCTGGGGCTGAGGCGGGCGGTCGGCGGGGTCCGGCCGGGGGGTGCCCGGGGCTGCTGGGGTGCCTGTGGCTGCTGGGGCGTCTGTGGCCGTTGTGGCTGTCGGGGCTGCTGGGTGGGCGGTTTGGGCTGGTTCGCCCCCGTACGGCTGCGCCGGCCGGATGGCGCCGGGTGGCTTCCTGGCGGGCGGACCGTGTCCCGTGGCCCCGGGCGCGCGTTGGGCACCGGAAGTGGCCGGGCACGGTGCGCGGCCGGTGAACGGCCCGGGTGGGGCGGCGGAGAGGGAGCACGGTGGCGGCTATGCGTGCGGTGCGTGAGGTGCCTTCGGCGCGTGAGGCGCGTTCGGCGCGCCCGGTGGGTCCGGTGCGCCCGGCGGTGGCGCGTCCGGCGGTGGTGCGGGCGGTGGCGGTCCGGGAGGCCGCGCCGCGGGCGGTGGCCGTGCGGAACGGCGTGGTGCGGGCGGCGGCGGTGCTGGCGGTGGCCGGGCTGGGCCTGACCGGATGCATGTCGGTGGGCCCGGCGACGGACCAGAAGCACGGTTCGGCGCCGGTGGGGCAGGCCGGGACGCCGGGCAAGGCCGCGGGCGGCGGGTCGGCCTCGCCGAGCGGGGGCGCCCACCAGGGTGGTGCGTCCGGGCGGCCGGAGCGCACCGGGGGCGCGCAGGCGGGAATCACGCCGGGGGCGGGCCTGACCCCGACGCCGGGCGGGGCGGTCGTCGGCGCGAACGGCGCGTCCGACGGCGCGGGGACGATGCCGGGCGCGGCGCCCGGCGAGGTCGCGCCCGGCGCGAACGGGGCCGCCGGGGGCGTGAGCGCCGGTACCGGGCCGCATCCGGGCGGCGGGTCCTCCTCGGGCGGGGCGAGCGGCGGGGCCGGGGCCACCGGCGGCACCGCCGGTACCGGGGGCGGGACCGGCGAGGGACGGTCCGGCGGGGGCACGGCCACCAGCCCGGCCGCGAGCCCGAGCGGACGGCCGTCGCCCACCCCCGAGCCCGGGCACACCACGCCCGCGCCCACCGACCGGCCGACCCAGGAACCCTCCGCCGGGAGCTCCGGATCTTCGGTCCCGAGCCCCGGACCGGTCGGGCATTAGCGGCCTGGCCAGCACGTTTGCCTCCGATCCCGAGGGTCCTCTATGGTGGTAGATCGTTCGTTTGATTCATTTGACTGGCGCCCTACTCCCATCTGGCGCCCTTGGCGCGTTCCGGCGATCCGTGGCTGACCGCATAGAGGCGGTTGTGAAACAGAACCCCGGACTTTGGCGCGTGCCACTTCCGGAAGGTTTTGCATGTCTCTCGTTGACGACGCCCGCTTCGCCATGCCCGCGAACGAGTCCGCCGCCGATGTCACCACCCCCGAGACCGACGCCGAGCTGATCGACGTCACCGTCGACGCCGCCTCCGCCGAGGTCGTCGCCGAGGCCACCGAGGCCGTCGAGCGCGCCGCGGAGGCCGAGTCCGCCGCCGAGGCCGAGGAGGCCGCGGAGGACGCCGAGCCCACCGTCACCTTCGGCGACCTGGGCCTGCCGGACGAGGTCGTCCGGGCCCTCGCCAAGCGCGGTGTGACCACCCCGTTCCCGATCCAGGCCGCGACCATCCCGGACGCCCTGGCCGGCAAGGACGTGCTGGGCCGCGGCCGCACCGGCTCCGGCAAGACCCTCAGCTTCGGCCTGCCGCTGCTGACCCGCCTCGCCGACGGCGAGCGCACCCGGGCCAAGCACCCGCGCGGCCTGATCCTCGTCCCGACCCGCGAGCTGGCGATGCAGGTCGCCGACGCCCTGGAGCCGTTCGGCTCGGTGCTCGGCCTGCGCCTCAAGGTCGTCTGCGGCGGCACCTCGATGTCCAACCAGATCTACGCGCTGGAGCGCGGTGTCGACGTCCTGGTCGCCACCCCCGGCCGACTGCGCGACCTGATCAACCGCGGCTCCGCCAAGCTCGACGACGTCCAGGTCGCCGTCCTCGACGAGGCCGACCAGATGGCCGACATGGGCTTCCTGCCCGAGGTCACCGAGATCCTCGACCAGGTGCCGGCCGGCGGCCAGCGCCTGCTGTTCTCCGCCACCCTGGAGAACGAGATCGACACCCTGGTCAAGCGCTACCTGAACAGCCCGGTCACCCACGAGGTCGACCCGTCGGCCGGCGCGGTCACCACCATGACCCACCACATCCTCGTGGTGAAGCCCAAGGACAAGGCGCCGATCACCAACGCGATCGCCGCCCGCAAGGGCCGCACGATCATCTTCGTCCGCACCCAGATGGGCGCCGACCGCGTCGCCGAGCAGCTCATCGAGGCCGGCGTGAAGGCCGACGCGCTGCACGGCGGCATGACCCAGGGCGCCCGCACCCGCGTCCTCGGCGACTTCAAGGACGGCTACGTCAACGTCGTCGTCGCCACCGACGTCGCCGCCCGCGGCATCCACGTCGACGGCATCGACCTGGTCCTCAACGTGGACCCGGCCGGCGACCACAAGGACTACCTGCACCGCTCCGGCCGCACCGCGCGCGCCGGCCGCTCCGGCACCGTCGTCACCCTGGTGCTCCCGCACCAGCGCCGCGGCGTCTTCCGCCTGATGGAGGACGCGGGCGTCGACGCCTCGCGCCACATCCTCGACCACGCCTTCGACGCCGAGGTGGCCCGGATCACCGGCGCCCGCTCGCTGATCGAGGTCCAGGCCGAGAGCGCGGCCGGCATCGCCGGTGCCGCCGAGCGCGAGCTCGCCGAGATGACCCGCCAGCTGGAGCGCGCGCAGCGCCGCGCCACCGAGCTGCGCGAGGAGGCCGACCGCCTGGCCGCCCGGGCCGCGCGCGAGCGGGCCGAGCTGGGCATCGAGGACGAGGCGCCGGCCGCCGAGGCCGACTCCGCCGAGGCCGCGGAGGCGCCCGCCGAGACCGCCGCGCCGGCGGTCGAGGAGCGCACCCCGTCGTACCGCGAGGTGCGGACCGAGCGCCCGGCGTTCAGCCGTGACCGTGACCGTGACGACCGTGGCGGTCGTTCGGGTGGCTTCGGTGACCGTGACCGTGGTTTCGGTGGCCGTGACCGCGATGACCGTGGTGGCCGTTCCGGTGGCTTCAACCGTGACGACCGTGGCGGCCGTTCGGGTGGCTTCGGTGACCGTGACCGTGGTTTCGGTGGCCGTGACCGCGATGACCGTGGTGGCCGTTCCGGTGGCTTCAACCGTGACGACCGCG
>NZ_JBHXTG010000056.1:0-18243 GCF_042677465.1 Kitasatospora sp. NPDC127111 | reverse complement strand
CGTTCGGGTGGCTTCGGTGACCGTGACCGTGGTTTCGGTGGCCGTGACCGCGATGACCGTGGTGGCCGTTCCGGTGGCTTCAACCGTGACGACCGCGGTGGCCGTTCGGGTGGCTTCGGTGACCGTGACCGTGGTTTCGGCGGTCGTGACCGCGACGACCGCGGTGGCCGTTCGGGTGGCTTCGGTGACCGTGACCGTGGTTTCGGCGGTCGTGACCGCGACGACCGTGGCGGTCGTTCGGGTGGCTTCGGTGACCGTGACCGTGGTTTCGGCGGTCGTGACCGCGACGACCGCGGTGGCCGTTCCGGTGGCTTCGGTGACCGTCCGGCCCGCTCCTTCGGCGACCGTCCGTCCTTCGGCCGCGACCGCGACGAGCGCGGCGGCAGCAGCCGTCCGTTCTCCCGCCGCGACGACCACCGTTCCGGTGGCCGCCCGCAGGCCTCCGGCGGCTTCAACCGCGACCGCGACGACCGCGGCGGCCGCTCCGGTGGCTTCAACTCCGGTGGCTTCAACCGCGACGACCGCAAGCCGCGTTGGAAGAACTGACGCCGCGCGCGTGACGCGCAGCAGGCAGCACTGACCACGGGCCCGCTCCACTTCGGTGGGGCGGGCCCGTCGGCGTTCCCGGGGCGGTCCGATCGTCCGGGGGCCGGTTGCGGAGGCCGGTACGGAGGCGCGGTCCGGGGGGCCGGTTACGGAGGCGGGTTCCCGACGGCTGCTCCGGCGGCCCGCTCCGGCGGCCCCGTTCCGGCCTGTTGTTCTGGTGGTGAGAATAACCTGTGGCGCGCGGGCCACCCGGTCCCGTACGGTCGCGGACATGAGCAGCAGACTGCATCACGTAGCGGTGGTGAACGAGGAGATCGCCGAGCGGGGGAGCTACCGGGCGGCCGGGGGCGAGCTCGTACAGGTGAGGGAACGGCTGGCCGCGGCCAGGGAGGGGACGGTGTCGTACGCGCCGGAGGCGCTGGACGCGCTGCTGCGGTCGGCCGCGCCCGGGCCGGGGCCGGGCGCCGGCGCGGTGGAGGTGACGGCCGAGGGCAGCATCGAGGCGGCCCGGCGGCTGGTCGGGGCCGGGTCCGGCCGGGTCGGGGTGCTCAACTTCGCCTCGGCGCGGAACCCCGGCGGCGGCTACCTGCGCGGCGCCCGCGCCCAGGAGGAGGACCTCTGCCGCAGCGCCCTGCTGTACACCTGCCTGCTGGAGGCGCCGGACTACTACGAGGCGCACCGCGCCTCCACCGACCTGCGGTACAGCCACCGGGTGATCGTCTCGCCCGACGTGCCGGTGATCCGGGGCGCGGACGGCGGGCTGCTGGCCCAGCCCTACCCGGTCACGTTCCTGACCTCGCCGGCGCCCAACGCGGGCCAGCTGGAGCGTCGTTCGGCCGGGGTGGACGTGCGGCGCGTTCTCGCCGACCGGGCCCTCCGGGTGCTCGCCGCGGCGGCCCGGCACGAGATACGCACGCTGGTGCTGGGGGCCTGGGGCTGCGGGGTGTTCCGCAACGACCCGGCGCAGGTGGCCGAGGCCTTCGAGGGGGCGCTGGCCCGGTACGGCGCGGCCTTCGAGCGGGTGGTGTTCGCGGTCTGGGACCGCACGCCCGTCTCGGTGAACCGGTCCGCCTTCGAGGCCCGGTTCGGCGCGGCCGTCAGGTGACGTACGGCCGCGCCGCCGCAGGTGGGTGAGGGGGCGTCAGCGCCCCTGCGCCGGGGTCAGCGCTTGCGTGCCGTCAGGGCGGTGGCGGCGGTCGAGGCGGCGGCGACCACGCCGGTGACGGCGAAGACGGACGGCCAGGCGCCGATCTTCTTCGCCAGCGGGTGCGAGCCACCGAACGCCGCCACGTAGAGCCCGGTCAGCGCGGCCGCCGTGGCCGCGCCCGAGCGGCGGTGCCACTGGGCGGCGGCACCCGCGCCGGCCACGGCCAGCACCGCGCCACCCAGCTCGCGCCGGCCCGTCCAGCGGGCGACGCCGTAGCCGCCGACCAGGCCGCTCGCGGCGGTGAGCGCGGCGGGCGCCGCGGCCGAGAGCACGTTCGGGATCCTCGCCATCGTCGACTCCACTCCTGCAGACTTCCCGGACTCCGTGGACTTCTCGACCATAACCCGCCCGCCGGGCCGTCCGGCGGGGCGGTACGCCGTGCGTGCCCGGCACGCGTCGTCCACCTCGAATGCCGTTCGGCCTGCGCGGCGATTGCCCCGCACGACGCATGCCCCGCACGACGCATGCCCCGCACGGCGTACGCGCCGCGCGCCGTGCGGTCCGTACGCCGTTTGTTCCGTGTGCCGTGTGTTCCTAGCGGAAGGCCTGCTCGAAGGGGTGCGCCGGTGCGGTCCGGGAGAGCAGTTCCGCGGCCTCGGACGGCGCCAGCACCCGTTCCAGCCGCAGGTCCCCCGGGACCTGCGGGATGAACCGGCCGGCCGACCAGCTCCGCTCGTACGGCTGCGGGTCCAGCACCAGGGTGCGGACGCCGTCCACCACCGGGATGTCGCTGGGCGTGCCCTCGTTCCAGATCCACGAGCCGTCCGGGGCGAGCAGGTTGAAGGCGCCCAGCGCGGTGACCCGGCGCCGGCCGTCGACCTCCTCGGTCCGGCTGAGCGCGACCACCTCCGGGTCCGGCCGGGTGCCGGGCAGGTGGCCGCCGCCGATCAGCAGCTCGGCGAGCAGCGTGTGCAGCTGGAAGTTGTCGGTCAGGCCGTCCAACCGGACCAGGTAGCCGGTGCCGCTCGGGCGGTCCAGCACCAGCAGCGGCTCGTCGTCCAGCGTCTTCATCAGGTAGAGCAGGCCCTTGAGGTCGTGCTGCTCGTCGCCGTACCGCTCGATCAGCTCGACCAGCACGTCCGTCACGCCGGAGACCCGGGCCGAGGTGCGGACGGCGGCGTGCGTGTACACCGCGAACGAGGCCATCCGCCACAGGTGCAGCGTCCACCAGCCGATCACCGCGCGGTGGGCGGGCCACCCGTCCGGGTCGTCCGGGTCGGCGATCCGGGCGTGCGCCTCCCCCGGGTTGTCGGCCTCCGGATCGGGCAGTTCGCCGCCGCCGGTCTCCTTCCAGCGTTCGATCATCAGCAGCGCGCCGGTGAGCGCCTCGCGCAGGCCGGCCAGGACCTGGTCGGCACAGGCCACCGGGTCGGCGCCGCGCTCCACGCAGGCGCCCACCATCATCGCGAGGTGGGCCCGCTCGAACGGCGGGGCGGCCGGCAGCAGCGCGGCCAGGCGCGGGCCGACCGCCGCCGACTCGCGGGCGCCGGCCGGTCCGAGCAGCCCGCCCACCAGGCGGAACGCGGCATCGAACCGCTCGATGTCGGCGGCCTCGTTCGCCGCCTCCAGTTCGCTGATCGCGTCGTCGAGGGAGGGCAGCTGACGGTGGGACGGATCCGCGGATCCGTCGGGCGAGGGAATTCGATCGGACACCATTCGTGGCAGCATAGGCGCCCGATCTGACGCGCTGTCCGCCCGGGGGCGCCGCCGGGAGCGCCGGCCGGGTGCGCTCGGCGGGTGACCCCAGGTGGCGGTGCTGGCCGCGTGCGTGCCGCCGCGAGCGGCCGGGGTGGGCGAACGGGCGTCCGAGTGTCGAAAACGCCCGCGCGGACCGGACGGTGTGTCGCATACTCGCGCGGTGACCGTGCCCGTGCCCAGAACCCTGCCGGCCCCCTCCGCGGCCGAGGCGGAGCCCGCTCTGCGGGTGGCCCCGCTCGAACTCTTCCTCGACCTCGTGTTCGTCTTCACCATCACCCAGCTCACCGGGAGCCTCGTCCACCACCTCACCGTCGGCGGACTGGCCCAGGTGGTGGTGATGCTGGCCGTGATCTGGTGGATGTACGACGCGTTCATCTGGCTGACCAACGCGATGCCGCCCAGCACCCACGGCCGCCGTGGACTGCTGCTGCTCGCCATGGCCGGGTTCCTGGTGATCTCGCTCTCCGTGCCGCACGCCTTCGAGGGCAGCGGCGTGGCCTTCGGCTGGGCGTACCTGCTGGTGGTCGCCGTGCACACCGGCATGTTCGCGGCCTCCGGCGTGGCACTCGGCCCGGTCCTGCGGATGGGCGGCCTCAACCTGCTGAACACCGGCCTGGTGGTGATCGGCGGCTACCTCACCGGCACCGCCCAACTCGCCTTCTGGGCGGCCGCCTTCGCCCTGCAGTTCGCGATCCCCCGGCTGGTCGACCTGCCCAGCTTCCAGCTCCGGGCCGACCACTTCGTCGAACGCCACGGGCTGATCGTGATCATCGCGTTCGGCGAGTCGGTGATCGCCATCGGCGTCGGAGCCGGCACCGCCGAGCTCGACGCCGCCCTGGTTGCCGTGGCGGTCCTCAGCCTCGCCGTCTGCGTCGGCCTCTGGTGGGCGTACTTCGGCCACGACGACGACGCCCGCGCCGAGCACCACATGGCCGCGCTCCCCTCGGACCTCCGCAACCGGCTCGCGGTCAGCGTCTACAACCTCGGCCACTACGGCCTGCTGCTCGGCGTCCTGCTCTTCGCCGCCGGCGTGAAGTCCGCCGTCGCCCACCCCGACGCCCCGATCACCCTCGCCCAGGCCGCCGCGCTGGCCGGTGGCGTCGCGCTCTTCCTCGCGGTGAACACCGCCGTCCGCCGCACCTTCGCCCTCACCCCCAACCTGCCCCGCCTGCTCGCGGCCGCCCTGCTCGTCCTGGCCGTCCCGCTCGGCACCGGCGTCTCCGCCCTCGCCGAGGTGGCCGCGACGGCCGCCGTCCTCGCGGCGGCCTTCGGCTACGAGGCCCGTCGGCCCTCGATGGCAGACTCGCCCCGTGACTGACCACGTGATCACGGACGGCGTCTACCGGGTGCGCAACGTCGCCAACGGCCTGCTGCTGGAGGTCGCCGACGGCAGCCGCCGCAGCGGCGCCCCGGTCCGCCTCGGCGCGGACGACGGCTCGGACGCCCAGCTCTGGCGCCTCACCGCCGTCCACCCCGGCGGAGCCCTCTACCACTTCGAGAACGCCGCCAGCGGCAAGCGCCTCGACGTCACCGGCGCCTCCCCCGACGACGGCGTCCCGATCCAGCAGTGGTCCGCCAACGCCTTCGGCGCCCAGGAATGGCTCCTCGAACACCACCTCGACGCCCCCGGCACCTACAGCCTGGTCAGCTTCATCAGCGGCAAACCCCTCACCGCCACCACCCCCGCCCACCCCGTCGAACAGCGCGAGGACGAAGACTCCCCCCTCCAGTGGTGGCGCCTGGAACGCCAGGCTTAGGCCGGGGCGCGCGCCGGGCGTCAGGTGGAGAGGTTGGTGCGGAGGGCGGTGAGGTCGGCTTCGGTGGTGCCGTGGGTGTGGAGGTAGGCGGGGATGGAGCCGTGGTGGGTGCGGATCCAGGTGAGGGCGGAGGCGAGGAGGGGGGCGGAGATGGGGCGGGAGACCCGTTCGGTGCCGGTTTCGTCGACGTAGGGGGTGGGGCCGTCGAGGAGGCCGAGGCCGGTGTTGGAGAGCAGGAAGTCGGCGGTGATGTCGGCGTCGGAGGCGCCGAGGAGGGACTGGACGACGGCGATGGTCAGGCCGGTGCGGTCCTTGCCGACGGCGCAGTGGACGACGGCCGGGACGCCGCCGGGGGCGCCGAGGCGGCGGATGGCGGCGACCAGGGAGGGGCCGGCGGTCTCGGCCATGAAGGGGTAGAGCGTCTCCTGGTCCTCGGGCCAGGGGTGGGCGACGTCCTCGCGGTTGGCCGGGAGGGTGGGGAGGTTGAGCGCCTCGTGGTCGAGGCCGTGCCGCAGGTCGGGCCAGACCTCCAGCTCGTCCCGGCTGCGCAGGTCGATGACGACGCGCACACCGAGGGCCTTGAGGCGCTGGGCGCCCTCCGGGGTGAGGGTGTGGAAGGACCCGGAGCGGTAGAGCACGCCCTTGCGCAGGGCGCCGACGCCGCCGGCGTCGCGGAAGTTGCGCACGCCGGGGATGTCGAGGAAGGCGGACGGCAGGTCGGGTTCACGGTCCGGCAGGTCGTCGGTCATGGGGTCCACCGTACGGACAGGGGGCCTGCCGCGGGAAGGAAACGGAGGGCGTGGCCCGGGAGCGGGCTCAGCGCCCGCCGGCGACGTCGAGGAACGCGCCGGTCATGTACGAGGAGGCCGGGGAGAGCAGGAAGAGGATCGCTTCGGCGACCTCCTCGGGCTGCCCGCCGCGCCGCATCGGCAGGCCGGGGGCGACCCGGTCGACCCGGCCGGGCTCACCGCCGAGGGCGTGGATGTCGGTGTGGATCAGGCCGGGGCGGACGGCGTTGACCCGGATGCCCTCGGCGGCGACCTCCAGGGCCAGCCCGCGGGTCATCGAGTCGACCGCGCCCTTGGCGGCCGCGTAGTCGACGTACTCGTTCGGCGAGCCGAGCCGGGAGGCGGCGGAGGAGACGTTGACGATGGCGCCGCCCGACCCGCCGTACCGGGTGGACATCCGGCGGACGGCCTGCCCGGCGCAGAGGAACGCGGAGGTGATGTTGGAGGCCCAGATCCGGTTCAGCCGGTCCTCGTCGATCTCCTCCAGCCGGCACTGCTTCTCCAGTGCGCCCGCGTTGTTCACCAGGGCGGTGAGCGGGCCGAGTTCGGCGTCCACGGTGGCGAACAGCCGCTCGACCTCGGCGGTGCGGGTGACGTCCGCCCGGACGGCGACGGCCGTGCCGCCCCCGGCCCGGATCGCCTCGACCACGGCGGCCGCCGAGGCCTCGTCGGCGCGGTAGTTGACGCAGACCCGGTAGCCGCGTCGGCCCGCGAGCAGCGCGGTGGCGGCGCCGATGCCCCGGCCGCCGCCGGTGACGAGGAGGACTTCGGGGCGGGCGGCGGCGGGTGCGTCGGTCATGGCCCGAACCTACCCCTCGGACGGACCCGTCACCCGTCGTCGTCGTCGTCGGCGGCGGCGGGGGCGGCGGCCGCGGCCGCGCGCAGCGCCGCGATCTTCGGTGCGCGGCTCTTCGGCGAGTCCAGGCTGAATCCCCGGGCGTCGCCCAGCTGGTCGCGGACGAAGGCCTCGGTCCGGGCCACCGCCGCGCGCAGCGCGGCGTCCGGCGACACGAAGGACTGCAGGACGATCTCGCCCCGCTCGGGGTCGTACTCCCAGAAGCCGACGATCCGGCCGCGGTCCAGCACGACGTGGGTCTGCGGGTCGGCCTCGCCGCCGAAGCTGCGCCCGGCCTTCCCGGCGGGCAGCGGCCGGACCGCGTCGGCGGGGTCGACCAGCCGGGACAGGTCGCGGTGCAGCAGGTGGATGCCGTCGATGCCGGCCAGCAGCGTGTAGTACGGCTCGGCGGGAGGGGTGAACCCGGCGAAGGCGTCGACGAGTTCGGGCGGCATCAGCAGTCCGGAGCCGTCCGACCGGCCGGGCAGCGGGACCATCCCGGCCTCGGCGACGGCCCGCTTGGCGGTGGCGGCGGTGAAGCCGGAGAACCAGCGGAAGTGCTGCAGACTGGCCGGCCCGGCCCAGGAGAAGTAGCGGCGGGCGAGGTCGACCGCGTCGCCGGCCACCGGCTGGTCCCAGCCGACGTAGCCGTAACGCTGCTGGTCCAGGCGGCCGTTGACCGGTACCCGGCGGAGCTGGCCGCGCGACTGCATCAGGCCGAGGGCCAGCGGCAGGGTGGTCGACAGCCCGCGCTTCTTGCCGGCCTCGCCCAGGGAGCGGACGGCGTCCCCGACCGCCGCCCGGATCGCGGCCGGCTCCTGCGGCACGTCGCCGGTGCCGGCGAGGGCGCGGCCGATCGCGAGGCAGAGCTTCTCCACCTCGTCCCTGGTCACACCGAGGTGCTTCTCGGCGGCGGCCAACTCGCCCGCGGGAGCGGCGGCCCCGGCGGCGAGACCGAGGGCGAAGTCGGCGGCCGGCAGCACATAGGTGCAACCCCGCGCGGACGGCAGCTCGTGCACCTCCAGCCGGGCGACCGCCGCGTCCACCGCCTCCCGGCTCAGCCCGGCCCGCGCGAACAGGCCGAGGTACGGGGCCGCTCCGCCCACCGACCGCGCCCAGCCGGTGGCCGTCAGCACCTCGGCGGCGGACGCGCCGCGGTGCACGCCGTCCAGCCACTGCCGGTGCGCCCACCAGGCCCGCAGCTTCCCGGTGGTGGCCTCGGGGGCGGTCGCCGGATGCTGCTCGCCGCTGTCTGCCTTCGACGCCTTCGCCATGCCGCCAGTATCGGCCCCTGGCCGGCGCCGGGGCCGGAAATCGCTCGCCCGGCGCGGCCCGCACGGGGCAGACTCCTCGGACCGCCCCGGACGAGACCGCCCGGACGAGACCGCCCCGGCGGGACCGCCCCGGCGAGACCGGCCGGGCCCGGAACGCAGGGTCCGGAACACGGCATGGGCCCGGCCACCGGAACGAGCCCGGACGAAGGAGAACGCCATGAGCCCCACCCCCGGCACCGTCCTGCTCTCGGGCGTCGTCGGCTCGACCGCGTACGGCTTCGCGCACGCGGGCTCCGACGTCGACCGGCTCGGCCTCTTCGCCGCCCCGACCGAGGACTTCCACGGCCTGCACCGCCCGGCCGAGTCGCACGTCACCACCGAACCCGACGTGACGCTGCACGAGGCGGCCAAGTGGTGCCGGCTCGCCCTCACCTGCAACCCGACCGCCTCCGAACTGGCCTGGCTGCCGGACGAGCTGTACGAGACCCGCGGCCCGCTGGGCGAGGAGCTGATATCGATCCGGGCGTCCTTCCTGAGCGCCAAGGCCGTCCGCAACTCCTATCTCGGCTACGCCGACCAGCAGTTCCGCAAGCTGCTCACCCGGGACACCAGCGACCCGGTCACCCGCCGCCGGGCCGCCAAGCACGGCCGGCACCTGGTCCGGCTGGTCGAACAGGGCGTACGGCTCCACGAGACCGGCGAGAACGTCGTCCGGCTGCCCGACCCCGAACGCATCCGCGAGCTCGGCGAACGCATCGCCGACCACCCCGCGGACGCCGAGCCCCTGCTCGCGGCCGCCGCCGAACGCTTCGCCCGCCCCGGCGTCCTTCCGGCGGCGCCCGACCCGCGCCCGGCCGAGGCCTGGCTCCGCCGCGTCCGCGCCGCCCACTACACCCCGCCCGCCCGTTGAGCAGCCGCTCCGGCGACCGCCGGGACGCCCGGCGCGCCCCCGCAATCCACTGGCGGAGCCCTGGGCCCCACCGGGTAGGATCGCCGTGGCCCGCCTCGCACGGGACGGGCCGCGGGCCGCTAGCTCAATTGGCAGAGCTGCGGACTTTTAATCCGTAGGTTCAGGGTTCGAGCCCCTGGCGGCCCACCTGCACAGCCCAGACCGGGGTTCCGGTCTGGGCTGTTCTGTTTCACCGGGGTTGACGCCGTGTCGGGGCGCGGACCGCCTTCAGGTCGCGGCCAGGGCCGGCGCGGTGGGTGCCGTGAGGTGGGCGAGGTAGCTGTGGGCCGCGGGAAGGGTCTCCAGGAGGGTGCGCTGGTGGCGCTTGATCCGGGCGAAGGCGTCCTCGGCGGCGCGGACGGCGTGCGGGTGGTGGGCCAGCGCCGCGGGCGGGGCGGCGGTGTGCGGGCTGAGGACGGTCAGCAGGGTGCGCAGCGGGAGCTCCTCGGGGGTGGGGGCGAGTCCGGCGGCGTGGGCGCGGAGGACGGACCGGAGGTGGGCGGGGAGCGCGGCGGGGGCCGCTTGCCCGGCGGGTGAGGTGGCGTGGCGGAGCCGTGCCAGGTCCAGGGCGCGGTCGTGGTGGGCGGCGGCGGCCGAGTTGAAGCGGGCGGCGGGGGCCTGCGGGGCGGTGCGGGAGGGGAGGTCCCGGATGAGTCGGTCGAGGAGGTCGAGGGTGGCGGCGTGGTCCTCGGCGAGCGGGTCGGCGGAGCCGGCGGCCGCGCCGAGGGCCAGGCAGTTCCCGACCCAGCTGCGGCGGAGCCGGCCCGGGGTGGAGGCGGTGTGGGTGACGGCGGCGCGGGCGGCGTCGGTCCGGGGCAGGCCGGCGGCGCGGAGCAGGACGCGCGCGGCCTCGTCCGGCGTGGTCCGGGTGCCGGCGTAGGCGAGGCCGACGGCGCGGCGGCCGGGGAGCGGGCGGCGCCAGAGCGTGCCCTCGGGGAGGGCGGTGACCGTGGTGTACGGCTCGATGCCGAGGCGGGCCGTGTCGTGCGGGACGGTGACGGCCGCGGTGCGGTCGGCGGGGGCGCGGCCGGCCGCCGGGACGAAGGGCTCGCCGAGCAGGCCGGACAGCAGCCGGGCGGCGGGGCCGGTGCAGTCCAGGTAGAGGTCGGCCTCCTCGCGCCCGCCGGTGGTGTGCAGGGCGGTGATCAGGCCGGCTCCGTCGCGCTCGGCGCCGAGGATTTCCGCGGCCCGGATCCGGACGCCGCAGGTGTCGACCGCCGCGCGGCGCAGGAATTGCGTCAGCAGGCCGGAATCCACGTGCCAGCCGTACGGGAATGCCGCCCGGCCGTCGAACCAGCGGGGGGATTTCCCGGCGTCCAGCAGGGGCGGGACGACGAAACAGGCGTGGTCGACCGGTTCGGCCGTCCGGCCGGTCCGGCGGCGCAGCTGCCAGAAATCGGTGAGCGGGAATCCCTCGCAGCCGGCGGGCGTCGCGGGATCGGGGAGATAGACCGGATCGGGGCGCCAGCCGGTGAATTTCGTCGCCGCGCCGAAGGACGCCGAGCAGGCCCGCATCCAGGTGCTCTCCGGCGTGCCGAGGCGGTCGAAGAGGCCGTCCCGGAAGGCCGGGGAGAGGGCGGTGACCTGCGGGGACGGCCGCTCGTCGGGCGCGGCGGGTTCGACGACCGTGACGCGGACGGTGCCCCGGAGGGCCGAGGCCAGCCGGGCGGCGGCGATCCAGGCGGTCAGGGTGCCGCCCGCGATCAGAATGCGGCCGAGGGGGGTGGGCGGTTCTGCGTCGGTGGTCATGAAAGGAGGCTGCCGCGGGGGTGTACGGCGGAGCTGTACGCGTTCTGTATCGCCCTGTACCGCCGGTGCGGGAAACGGCGGAGGGGAATGGAGGGGGAATACAGAGGGCGGTTCCAGTCTGTTGGTGCGGGGCCCGGAAGGGGTCCGGTCACCACAGGAGGAATCATGTACGAGGAAGTCCGCGTGGAGCACCCGCTGGACGTGCTGACCCGGATCGAGCGCGCGGCGGCGACGGACCAGGAATTGCTGCTGCGGGACGACGGAACGGCCTGGACCGAGCTGCTGGCGGACTACGTCGACGCGCTGAGCGGGCTGGCCACGCCGGGGACCGCCGAGAACGGCTACATCGCCACCTACGGGCTGGACGAGGGGCACGCCGGCGGGTGTGGATGAGGCGGGTGCGGGGACGAGTCCCGGAACGGGGGCGGACCCGGTGGCGGCCCGGTGCGGAGGCGGGCCGCCGCCGGGCCGGGCCGGGGCCGGGGCCGGGACGGCGGAGCGGGAAGCAGGAGAGCGCCCGCCGTAGGGCCAGAACACCGAGGGAGCACCGAGGGGCCAGAACACCGGAGGGTCAGAAGACCGGGGCTCAGAACACCGGAGGGTCAGGCCACCGGCACCGGGCGGCGGCCGGCCAGCCCGACCAGCGGCAGCAGGCGGTAGTCCGCGAGCGCGTCGCCGGTGGGCCGCGGTTCCAGCAGGCGGGCGTCGGCCAGCTGGTCGAGGACGTCCTCCGCGTCCGGGAGGGGCAGGTCCAGCAGCGCCGCCGCGTCCGGCGCGGTGAGGACCGCGAGACCGGCCTCGGCCAGGATGGACAGGGCGGCCGCCGCGGGCCCGTCGAGCGCGGCCAGGGCGGGGCGCAGCGCGGCGGCGAGGTCGAGACTGCCGATGCGCAGCTCGGCCAGCCGGCGGTCCGGCACGGCCAGGCGGTCGGCGAGGCGGGCCGGGAGCCAGTGCGGACGGTCGGCGAGGCGGGCGGCGGCGATCCGCAGGGCGAGCGGGAGGCGGTCGCAGTACTCGGCGATCCGGGCCACGGACTCCGGGTCGGCGGCCAGCCGGTCGGGGCCGGCGATCCGGGCGAGCAGCCGGGCGGCCTCGGCGGGGGCGAGCGGGCCGAGCCGGAGCAGCAGGGCGCCTTCGAGGGTGGCGAGGGCGGGGCGGACGCCGGTGACCAGGGTGCGGGTGACGCCGCCGCCGGGGAGCAGTGGGCGGACCTGGGTGTCGTCGGCGGCGTTGTCCAGGACGATCAGCAGACGGCGGCCGGCCAGTAGGGTGCGGTACAGCTGGGCGCGCTCCTCCCGGTTGGCGGGGATGCGCTCGGGGGCGGTGCCGAGGGAGCGCAGGAACCAGCCGAGGACCTCCCCGGGGTCGCGCGGGGTGCCGTCGGGGGAGCGCAGGTCGGCGTAGAGCTGGCCGTCGGGGAAGGCCGGCCGGGCCTGTTCGGCGGAGTGCAGCGCGAGGGCGGACTTGCCGGTGCCGGGGGCGCCGGTGACGGTGACGTCGCGGCCCTCGCGCAGCGCGTCCAGGACGAGCCGGGCCTGGTCCTCCCGGCCGGTGAAGTCGGGCGGGGCGGCGGGGAGCAGGGCGGGGACGAGCGCCGGTGCCGGGCCCGGGCCGGGAGCGGACGGCCCGCCCTCGGCAGCGGCGACCCCGACCCCGACCCCCACTCGAACTCCAACCCCGGTCCTGCTGCCGGCCCCCGCCCCTGCCCCCGCCCTGGCCCCCGCCCCCGCCCCGGCGGCCGGCGCGAGCACCGCCCGCGTCCGTTCCGGCGCGGCCGGCCCGGCCAGGGTGCCGGTGAGGATCTCCTGGTGCAGGGCGCGCAGTTCGGGGCCGGGGTCGATGCCCAGCTCCTCGGCGAGGAGCCGCCGCCCGTCCTCGTACAGCGCGAGCGCGTCGGCCTGGCGGCCGCAGCGGTACAGCGCGGTCATCAGCTGTCCGCGCGAGCGCTCCCGGGCGGGGTGGCCGGTGACGTGCCGGGTGAGCGCGGGGACGAGGTCGTCGTGCCGGCCGAGGGCGAGGGCGGCCTCGGCGTGCTGTTCGACGGCGGAGAGGCGGGCCTCGGTGAGCCGGGGGCCCTCGGCGTCGGCGAGGTGCTCGGTGACGTCGCCGAGCGCCGGGCCGCGCCAGAGCGCCAGGGCGTCGGCGAGCCGGCGTTCGGCCCCGGCGTAGTCGGCGGCGAGCAGGGCGGTGCGGCCGGCGGCGGCGAGCTCGCGGAAGCGGTCCCAGTCCAGGTCGGCGCCGGAGACGTCCATCCGGTAGCCGGCGCCGTGGCGGCGCAGGCCGTGCGCCGGGCCGAGCCGGGTGCGCAGCCGGGAGACGTAGGTGTAGAGCTGGTTGGTGCTGGTGGCCGGCGGCTCCCAGCCCCAGAGCAGGGTGGTCAGCCGTTCGTCGGTGACCAGCCGGCCCCGGGCGAGCAGGAGCGCGGCCAGCGCGGTGCGCTGCTTGGCGCCGTCGAGGTCGACCGGACGGCCGTCGACCTCGGCCGACACCGGTCCGAGGATCCTGAAGTCCATGCCGGCCCCCAACCGTCTCCGCAGCCCGCGGCCACCCGCGGACCGAGCTGCGCGAAACGCTATTGACCTGCGGTTCTCACTGGCTCTCGGATGGATTTCGGGGCGTCGAAACGACTTTGAAAGCGGCCCAAAACGGCGGCTCCGTAGCGTTCACGGCGTACCGCAGGGCAACCGGCCAGGCGGACGGCGAAGGTCCTGGAGGCCACCGTGAACAGCACCCTTCTCTCCGCCCGCACGACCGCCCGCACGACCGTCCGCGCCGCCGTGGTCGCCCCGGTGGCGAAGCTCGCGGCGGCCGCGGCCCTGACGCTCGCGGCGGTCGGTGCGGTGGCCGCGAGCCAGGGGGACGTGTTCGCGGACCGGGCGCCGGCCGGTGCGGTGGCGGCCGACGCCGCGGCCTCGGCGCGGACCGCCGACGCGCTGCGGATCGACGACCCGTGGACCTGAGCCGGACCGCCGGACGGGCGGCCGTCAGGGCTGGACGAGCTCGAACAGCAGCTGCGAGTCGGCCGGTCCGCCGTCCGCGATCGCCACCAGGAGCCGGTCCACCCGCTCCCGCCACGCCCCGGCGCCGACCTCGGCGAACAGCTCCGCCGCCCGGCCGAGCGCCGCCGCCGCGCCGGCCCGGTCCGCGTGCAGCGCCCGGACACAGCCGAGCACGGCCGTCGCCCGCGCCTGGAGGAAGGCGTCCGGCACCGCCTCGGCGGCCTCGATCGCCCGGTCCAGGACCGGTTCCGCCTCCGCACTGCGCCCCTGGCACCACAGGGCCTCGCCGAGGGCCCGCAGCACATGCGTCTCGCCCCGGCGGTCATTGCTTCCGAGCACCAGCTCCAGGGCCCGCCGGCAGGCCTCCTCCGCGCGGACCCCGTCCCCCCGGCGGATCAGTGCCTCCGCGAGCCGGACGGTGCTCTGCGCCTCGCCCCGGACCGTGCCGAGCCCCCGGCTCCGGGCCACCGCCTCCGACGACAGCACCAGGCTCGCCTGCGCGTCCCCGCGCTCCAGCTCGATCTGCGCCAGCAGGCCCAGCACATGGGCCTCGGCGTAGCGGTCGCCGACCTTGCGGAAGATCTCCAGCGAGCGGCGTCCGGTCTCCACCGCCCCGTCCAGGTCGCCGCGTTGGCGTTCGCACAGCGCCAGGTTGCGCAGGACCAGGGCGCGACCCTGGTCCTGGCCCTGCTCCTCGAACAGGCGCAGGGCCAGGCCGAGCCGCTCGTGGGCGCTGTCGTGCTCGTACCGGACGATCTCCAGGGTGCCGAGCGAGTGCAGCATCGCGGCCTCGCCGAGCCGGTCCCCGGTGCGGCGGGCGGTGGCCAGGGCCGCTTCGGCGCCCTCGTGCCAGTCCTCCAGGTAGTTGCGGTTCTGGTAGATCGTGACCGTGGTCATCACCAGGTCCCAGGCGTACTCGGACGCGTCGTCGCGGGCGGCCTGCTGGATCAGGCCGCCGATCGCGTTCCGTTCGGCCTCGAACCACTCCATCGGGTCCTCGAGCAGGGTCTCGGTGAGGTGGTCGGGCAGCGGGTGCGGCGCCGCGGAGCCGGGCACGACGGTGTAGTCGCCGCCGTAGAGGCGGCGGTGCGCCGTGCGGGCCAGCCCCAGCCACACCCCGTAGGCGCGCCGCAGGGCCGCCCTCAGGTCGCCTTCTCCGTCCTCGGCAAGCGCGCATTCGCGAGCGAAGAGGCGGAGGAGGTCCTGGAACCGGTAGCGGACGTGGCCGGTGCTGGCGCTGAGCGGTTCGAGCAGCTGGGCGTCGACGAGCTGCTCGATGAGGTCCTCGGCGTCGACCGGGTCGATGTCGAGCAGGGCGGCGCCGGCCCAGGCGGAGAACTCGGTGACGTTGAGCGAGCCGAGCAGCCGGAACATCCGGGCGGTGTCGGCGGGCAGGTCGCGGTAGCTCAGCCGGAAGCCGGCCCGGACGCCGCGGGCGTCGAGGCTGAGCTCGTCCAGCCGGCGGTGCTGGCCCTCCAGCCGGGAGACCAGGGTGCGGACGGTCCAGTGCGGTTTGGCGGCGAGCCGGGCGGCCGCGATCCGCAGGGCGAGCGGGAGCCGGTCGCAGAGTTCGCTGAGCCGTGCCGCGCCGACCGGGTCGGCGGCGAAGCGGTCGCCGCCGGCGACCCGGGAGAGCAGCGCGATCGCCTCGTCCTGGCCGAGCGAGGCCAGGTGCAGCGGGACGAGCGCGTAGTCGCCGGCGAGCCGGCTGCTCAGGCTGTCCCGGCTGGTGACCAGGACGCAGCAGCCGGAACTGCCGGGCAGCAGCGGGCGGATCTGCTCGTAGGAGCGGGCGTTGTCGAGCACGATCAGCACCCGCCGGTCGTACAGGACGCTGCGGAACAGGGCGGTGCGCTCGACCCGGTCGGCGGGGATCTGCGGGCCGGGGACGCCGAGGGCGCGCAGGAACCGGTCCAGGACGGCGCTGGGGCGGCGCGGCTCCTCCTCCTCGTCGTAGCCGCGCAGGTCGGCGAAGAGCTGGCCGTCGGGGAAGCGGGCGGCGACCTGGTGGGACCAGTGGACGGCGAGCGCGGTCTTGCCGACGCCGCCGGTGCCGATGATCGAGCCGACCGGCAGCGAGGCGCCGCCCTGGTGGTCCAGCAGCCGGTCGAGGGCGGCGAGTTCCTGGTGCCGCCCGGTGAACGCGGCCGGGACCGGCGGCAGGTGGGCGGGCACGGCGAGGGCCGGGGCGGCGGCCGGGGCGACCGGCAGGCTCAGCGCGGGGGAGTCGTTGAGGATGTCCTCGTGGAGCTGCTGGAGGGCAGGGCCGGGGTCGATGCCGAGTTCGTCGGCGAGCAGCCGGGCGCCGTCGCGGTAGGTCTCCAGGGCCTCGGCGCGCCGGCCGGAGCGGTAGTGGGCCAGCATCAGCTGGGCGAGGGCCTGTTCGCGCAGCGGGTTCTCGCGGACGAAACCGGTGAGCTCGCCGATGAGTTCGCCGTGCTGGCCGGCCTCCAGGCGCAGCGCGGTGAGCTGCTCGTACACGTCGAGGCGGAGTTCGGTCAGCCGGGCCGCCTCGGCCTCGACGCGTTCGGCGGTGATGCCGTCGAGCGCGGGGCCGCGCCACATCGCGAGGGCGTTCTCGAAGTGGGCCCGGGCCTCCTCGATCCGGCCGCGCCGGGCGGCCTCCCGGCCCTCGGCGGCCCGCTCCTCGAACTCGACCGCGTCGATCCGGTGTTCGCCGGGGTGGAGCAGGTAGCCGGGGTGGCTGGTGACGATCAGGTCGTCGATGCCGATGGCCGTCTTGAGGGTCTTGCGCAGGCCGGAGACGCAGATGGCGATCTGGTTGCGGGCGGTGGCCGGCGGGTTGCCGTGCCAGACGGCGTCGGCGAGGGTGTCGACGGAGACGACGCGGCCGGGTGCCAGCAGCAGCATCGACATGACGGTCCGCTGGCGGGCGCCCTGGAGGGCGATCGGCCGGCCGTCGGCGCTGATGTCCAGCGGCCCCAGGATGCGGAACACCACCTGAAGCACGGCTGCCCCTTCCTTGCCCGACCGCGCCCGTATCCGGAATGGCCACGGCCTCTTCATCACCCTGGGTCGGCCCCGGCCGGGCCCGCAACGAGGACGGCAGCAAACTGCCAGCGGCGGGTCAGGGCGGCGAGGCCCAGGAGGCGGGCGGGTGGAGGTCGCCGCGCTCCCAGCGGGCGGGCGGGGCCGGGGCCGGTGCCGGGGCCGGGCCGGCCGCCGCGGCGCGAACGGTCAGCAGGGCGGTGATGGCGGCGAGTTCCTCCGGGCCGGGGTTGCCGCCGATCACCCGGAACAGGGCGGGCGCCAGCGGGCCCGCCAGGGCGGGGGCGAGGGGGTCGGACACGGTGTTCGCTCCTTCCTAGACCGGGGGGTTGCCGTGCTTGCGGGCCGGACCGACCGCGTGCTTCGCCCGCAGCACGGCGAGCGCGTGGATCAGGGTGGCGCGGGTCTCGGCGGGGTCGATGACGTCGTCCACCAGGCCGCGCTCGGCCGCGTAGTAGGGGTGCATCAGCTCGGCCCGGTACTCCTTGACGAGCTGTTGACGGGTCGCCACCGGGTCCTGCGCCTCGGCGATCCGGCGGCGGAAGACCACGTTGGCGGCGCCCTCGGCGCCCATCACCGCGATCTCGTTGGAGGGCCAGGCGTAGCTGAGGTCGGCGCCGATGGACTGCGAGTCCATCACGATGTACGCGCCGCCGTAGGCCTTGCGCAGGATCAGCGAGACGCGGGGCACGGTGGCGTTGCAGTAGGCGTAGAGCAGCTTGGCGCCGTGCCGGATGATGCCGCCGTGCTCCTGGTCGACCCCGGGCAGGAAGCCGGGGACGTCGACCAGGGTGACCAGCGGGATCGAGAAGGCGTCGCAGAGCTGGACGAACCGGGCGGCCTTCTCCGAGGAGTGGATGTCCAGCACGCCGGCCAGGGACTGCGGCTGGCTGGCGACGATGCCGGTGACCTGGCCGCCGAGCCGGGCGAAGGTGGTGATGACGCTGGTGGCCCAGCGCTCGTGGACCTCCATGTGCTCGCCGTCGTCGACGATCTCCTCGATGACCTCGCGCATGTCGTACGGCCGGTTGCCGTCCACCGGCACCAGGTCGAGCAGCGCGTCGTTGCGGCGGTCGACCGGGTCGTCGCCCGGGACGGCCGGTGGCAGCTCGCGGTTGTTCTGCGGCAGCAGCGAGAGCAGGTAGCGGACCTCGGCGAGGCAGCTCTCCTCGTCGTCGTAGGCGAAGTGCGCGACCCCGCTCCGCTCGGCGTGGACGTCGGCGCCGCCGAGGCCGTTCTGGCTGATCTGCTCGCCGGTGACCGCGCGGACGACGTCGGGGCCGGTGATGAACATCTGGGAGGTCTCGCGGACCATGAAGATGAAGTCGGTCAGGGCGGGGGAGTAGGCGGCGCCGCCGGCGCAGGGGCCGAGCATGACCGAGATCTGCGGGATGACGCCGGAGGCGCGGGTGTTGCGCTGGAAGATGCCGCC